>CAMNOS010000130.1 GCA_946546925.1 uncultured Butyrivibrio sp. | reverse complement strand
GGATTCCGTTTCTCTCTGTGAAGATGTAAGGAGCCATTTTAGGGTTCCATCTTCTGGTCTGGTGTCCGAAATGTACACCTGCTTCAAGTAACTGTTTCATTGATACAACGCTCATTTTAATACCTCCGTTTGGTTAATCTTCCGTAAGATCTTAACCCGTGAACCCGCAAGGTGCGTCATCCTGCGGCAGGCTCTTCATCCGATCAGCTTATGTGACACCAGATAAAGAATCGAATCTTACGTGTTTATTTGCAACTGCTTGCTCAAAGGCATAGTATGCCTATTAAGCACAGCTTAGTAATAATAACACAGCATAAACCCAAATTCAATAGTATTTTGTTACCATTCACGGTTTTCATCCTTTTGTAATAATATCAGCGACCTGCTCATAAGTAGCACCTTCCGGAATCGTCTTGGTGCCGGAGCGGATTATTCTGTCAACACCCCTGTCTATCAGATATCTGTTAAAAGTTACCGCATTATCTACTATACCTGCTTTATAGAGTATTGCTGCAACCTGATCCGATCCCATTCCTCCCGGGATTGTGATCATCCTTCCGGATGCGGTAGTTGCTTCAGCTGTCTGTGTCTGGTCCTGAGTCTTAGTTGTTTCGGCAGACGCATCATCAGTCGGTACATCAGATGTAGAAGCATCGTCCTTATTAGCTCCTTCATTCTGCACATCAGTGGCATTTTTCTGACCTGTTGAAACCTCACTGCTGTCAGAAACCTCGGTTTCATTGGCACCTAAAGCCACTTTGTTATCTACTGATCCTGTGCTTTGGCTTTCCTGCCCGGAAGCATTGCTTTCATCCTGTGAAGAAGCATCGATACTTTCTGAATCCGCTCCTTCTCCTTCTTCCTCTTTTTCAGCCACTTCCGAAACTGCATTATCTGATGAAGTGATTTCCTGTTGCTCTTCTTCAGATATTTCTTCTCCTTCTTTATCCAGTGTCTGATCGGATGTAGATGCATCATCTTTATCTTCCTCTTCCTTGCCTGAACCGGTATCTGAAAGTGTTCCGCTTCCTGCCTCGATCATTCCAAGAGCCCTGGCCCTCTGAATTATCTCTGCGTCGCTCAGAGTCTGTTTTCTGCCTCCAAGGGCAAATCCCATGACAATAGCCGTAAGAATGATTCCTATGCCCATTCCCCTGAGATAATACTTAAGTTTCATTTGTTTTCCTTACCTGACCTTTCTGTGCTTGTTGGAAAGATCAATAACAAGCTTGACTTCTCCGATTCCAAGCCCAAGTTCTCTGGCTATTACCATATTGGACTTGCCCTGCTTGTGCATCTCGATAATCTGTTTGTTCTGCGTCACAGGGTCGGCGGCAGTTAGCTCCTTCATCGAACTGTCGGGATTAACTGCCTTGGGTTCTACTCTTACTGCCTCTGTAATCGGAACGACTTTGGAATTAGCCTCTTCCCTGGCCGGAGCGTTTCCTATGACATGCAGAGAAGATATCTGATCCTCTTTGATCTCCGATACAGGCATCTGCTCAAAGCCCTTGAGTTCCTTGATTTGTTTCTCATCTACATATCCGCTTTGAATCGTCTTTTCAGGTTCGGGTGCCTTGGGCTTAGGAGCAGTTTTGGGCGCAGAAGGTTTCGGCGAAGGAGCGTTGTCTGAAGCTGAGGCCGCTTCGTTTCTCATAACCTGTCCAAAATCATCCCTGGGTGGAAGCTCACTTTTTTCTTTGACAGGAATCCTTATGCCTGAGAGCTTTTCTTCATTCTCATCAAGAAGGATTGCTTTTACTGAGCTTGCCCCCACATTCTTAAGTGAGTTGGAGGCGCTCAAAGCTTCCTTGGCTGTTGCCTCAGCATCCCTTACGGCCTGTTTGGCTTCATCCGTCTTTTTGGTCACCTCGCTGACAACACTGGTAAGATTCTTGTGCTTGTCATTGAGCATATCGTACATGAACATTACTTCATCGTGATTTTTATGGATATCATTGATAACGGTGTCAGAGTATTCGCCGATTGCAGACATCTTCTCATTGGAGATGCGCTCCATGGCACGCTCTGTCCTGTCTAAAGAATTCTCGACACTGTCCCCTACCATATCTTCTATGGTATCCTTCTGCTCCTCTACCTCGCGCTTAACAAGCTCACGGATTTCTTTTTCCATAAGCACTTTATCTTCTTCGTCAAGCTCCCTGCCGGCAGGAAGAAGGTAACCCAATATGATCGCGGCAAAACCCGCTACAATTAGGACAATCTCTGTAATACTAATCATCTCCGCCCATTTTCCCCACAAAAACTAAACGCATTCAAAATGAATCCGTCTCTAAATTATAATATAGAACCATCAAATCTTCAAATCAAAACCGGAAGAAATTCGAAAATCAATGGGTTTGCCGTTTCTGTCATGCATGTTCTCGGCCATCTTTTCCATCTGCTCTTTGGTGAGAAGTCGCTCATCAGGCTTGTTCTTATCCCCTTTTGAACCGCGCCTGTTCTTACCTCCGTCACCCAGGTACTCATTAGATCCCTTTTCTTCCGCATTGGCATTGAGTTTACCCTGATCAATGTCGTTTTTGGCATTGACAGAGTGCTGGTTGTTCTCTACTTCTTCCCTGAACTGTGCCTGAAAGTTCTGCTGGTCGGCATACGGCCTTGCCTCTTCAGCGCCCTTCATGGCTGTCACATCAGTCGATGTAGCCATTACACCAAAATCAATTCTGTTAATCGACATCTGCTCCTCCTTCCCTGCGTTTCATCTGCCCCCTATCAGATGGGTGCAAGTCTCACATCCCCCTCTTTAACTACAAACCTGCTGTACTGCACAGGCTTTTTGACTATCATTGAAAGCTCTCCGATATTGACAGTTGTCCCCGGATAGGCCGTCCCCTCGACTATTACGTAGGCCTCTTTCTGTTCAGAAAGCTTCTCCATAAGTTCCGAGTACTCCTCGGAATCTCTTTCTATCTGCTCATTGAGTGTTTTGTTCATCTCTATCAGCTTCTTGACACTTGCAACCTGCTCAGGAGTAAACTTGGCTCCGGCCTTAAGCATCTTGGTAAAGCCCTCGACCGTAGGTTTTATACTCTCGATATTCTTATTGGCTGCAGCGATATTCTTTTGAATCTCTTTAAGACGTAGCTTGACCTTAGGATCCGCACCCACCTCGATCACGGTGTTAGCTCCCATCTCAGAGCCCAGGATCTTGGCGCTTATCTTGTCTGATGCGGTAACTCTGCCGCCCGCGATGAATCCTCTCCTTCCGGTTACATTTATTTCAGTCCCGGAGGATACGTTGGAGTGAAGTATGCATTCACTTGTGATACTGCCTCTGGCATTGACTGTTGCATTCTCGATAAACTTGGTCACAATATTGCCGCCTGCTGTGATATTGCCACCGGCTTTTACTCCGCACTCCATTATTACGTCGGCGCCGGCATCAAGTACAGCACCCTCAACAATTCCCTTGACGACAATATTGCCGCCCGCCTTGATGCTGAAATTGCTGGCAACTACACCTTTGACTTCAACACTTCCTTCATATTCTATGTTACCGGTCGATACGTCAACATTCTGAACAGCAAGGACATCAGAAACTGTGATCTTGCCTTCCTTGACCGTCACATGTCCTGACTTCTCAGCCGTAAGAATCAGCTTATCCTCTGAAAGAACTGTGTTCTTGCCATATTTGATAAAAGCCGATTTGACAGCAGCCGGCTTGATATTCTCATTATAAACAGTGATGCCCGGCTCTCCTAAGACTTCCCTGTGGAGAGTTGCAAGTTTCTGTCCTGCCTCTACATTATTGATAAGGTTAAGATGGAAATAATCAACGCTTCCGTCTTCCTTAAGTGTGGGCTTTGGACGAAGGTTTGCATTGAAATGAAGCTCAATTCTGGCGTTCTGCCCATGCTTTACGGGCTTTCCGAGAGCCACATCTATCTCTTTGCAGTACTCTCTATGCTCAAAAAAAGCATGGATAGCCTCTTTTTGTATTCCATATACAATCTTGCGGTATGCAAGAGAATCCAGGACCTCTTTTTCTGTAAGAAGTTCAGCGCCTTCTGTCGGAGGATAAAAAATAGCTGTGACTTTCATTTTGTCCTTGGAAACGTCAAACTTACAGCCCTCACGTTCCGGAAGAATCTGAACTTCCGAAAAGAGAACCACATTTCCATCGGCCTTTGTCACAGCTTCATTGACCAGCACCACGTCGTACTGGATTTTCCTGTCCTCAAGGTAATCTCTTACTAAATTTACATCAAGACTCTCACCCCCGTCAGTCGGGGGGAAGACTTTGATTCCTGTGCCTTTTGGGGTAATAACCAGTTGAAAATATCCGTTCATAATTTTACCTCAATATGCTTTATCTCGAACCTACCACTATACCAAGGTAGTCTCCGAGCTTTTCCCTCATTTTCTGAAGAGCTCTGGTGTGAAGCTGAGATATTCTTGATTCAGAGACTTCGAGTACCTCACTTATTTCTTTAAGTGTGAGTTCTTCATAATAATAAAGAAGTATTACTTTTTTCTCTTTATCCGTCAGAAGTTCAAGGGACTCTGCCAGCATTTTTTTGAGTTCTTCCTTCTCGATAGCTTCCTCAGGCTTAACAAAAGAGGAATTCTTGTTGTTGGCATCCTCGGGAATGTCAGCCCCCTGATCCATGAACTCATTGAGGGAGACAACACCGGTTACCTTCATCTGGTTCTGCCAGTTCTGGTATTCATCCTCTGATATCTCCATCTTTGCAGCTATCTCGGCATCAGTCGCAACATGACCCTTGTCACGCTCAATCTCTTTTATCGCCTGCTCAATCTTTTTCTGACGCTGCCTTATCGTGCGGGGAATCCAGTCCATCTTTCTGATCTGATCCAGAATGGCACCGCGGATTCTGAGACTTGCATAGGTCTCAAACTTAACGTCCTTCATAAGATCAAACTTATCTATTGCATCGATAAGACCAAAAATCCCATAGCCAACCAGGTCGTCATACTCAACATTAAAGCCCAGGTACATGCTAAGTCTTCCTGCAACCAGTTTAACCAAAGGAGCATACTCCAGGATCAGCTTCTCACGGATATCAGCTGATTTGGTCTTATGATATTCTGTCCATAATTTATTTCTGCCTGCTTCGTCCATGTATTATCTTCCTAAGACTTTTTTAGAATTCAGATGGAATATCCTGAGTTGCAACATCCTCTGTGTCCTCTCCACCTTCCGCTTCCATTGCGGCCCTTGCTTCTTCCTCGAGTCGCTCTGCCTCTAATCTCTCTGCTTCAGCTTTCTCATAATTAATCTCAAGAAATCTGTTGATCATCTTTTCGCAGATAAGTCCTATTACGAGAAAGATCACAACAGAGGCAAAGACGATAACAAACCAATCACCGGCCGGATAGCGCTTGAAGTAGGTAAAGATTGCAATTATTGCAGTACCACCAAGCACTATCAGGGGAGTGATCAGTTTAGTATTAACTTTTTTAATCTGTTCTATATCGGTAATCATATAGTCTTCTCAGGCTTACCAACAGCTCTAATGATAAAATTTCCGTTTTCCGGATAAAAAATGACCGTTCTACCATATGAATCACCGGTGTCCTGAGCAAGAACCGGAATGTTCAACTCCTTGAGCTTCTTAAGAGTAGCCTGAACATTCCTGTCTCCGACCCTCATTGTCTGGTTACCGGTCTGAAAAGCAAACATCTGCGCACCGCCTGCAATCTTGGCAACAAGCCTTGATCTGTTTGCGCCTTTTGCGACTATCTGTCTGACAAGCTCTTCAATTCCGGTATCCGCAAACTTAGGGATGTTGGAATTATTCTTTATCTCTTTTGAATCCGGTAACATGATATGCGCCAAGCCGCCAATCTTGGTGACGGGATCACGAACTGCTATTCCGACGCATGACCCCAGTCCCAAAGTTGTTATGCCATCGGGGCTGACGCAAATATTGAGATCGGCCATACCAACCTTAATAATTTGACTCATATTAGCCCCTTTACTTACAGCTGAATGTCTCCTACACCAAGAGATGAAAGGATCTTGGCATAACCGTCTACATCAGGTAACAGAATGAAGTAGCCGCTCAGCTTCAGTTCGTCAAAGAACTGGGTCTCGATCAGAAGGATCTTGTCACCCATCATTCCGAACTGAATGGCAGGAACGCTTAGTATTGCTGCGGCCATATCTATAGCTACATAAGGAATTGACGGTATCATTTTCAAATTGGTCATCATTGAAAGTGAATTGAGGTAGGATCCGGTGATAATATTGCCCACTTCCTTAAGTGCTGACATCTCAACTTCATCGAATTCCTCTTCCTCAGACTTAGCTCCGGTCCCCATGAGCTTATTAACCAGATGTCTTGCAGCCTGTTTGTTCAAAAGAAACATTATTGAGCCGTCAATGTCTCCCTCAACCGCAAGATATATTCCGGCCATGATCTGCTCTGCGCCGCCCATCATATCTCCAACATCCTTAAAATCCAGGAGTCTTACTTGGGGCACGCACATATCGACCTTGGTACCGATCATCTGTGCAAGAGCCGTTGTGGCATTACCGGCACCGATATTACCAAGCTCCTTAAGAATATCAAAGTACTGGCTGGACATGTTGTCCAGACTCATATCTCCCATATCGATTCCTCCAATCAGCCGGCATTAGAAGCTTTTTCTTTTACTTCCTTCTCGGCAACAACAGCATCCAGATCCAGGATGGATACAAGACCGCCGTCATAGTGTCCTACACCGCCAACAAATTTAGTGCTGTCTTTGCCCTTTTTGTCATCATATCTGACTTTCTCAATGCTGTTGACATCAAGGGTCAGAACCTGGTTGACCTGATCAACGATGATCCCGACAAGATCGCCTTCACCGGTCTTCAAGATGATGATCCTGGACTTATTGGTGATAACATCCTCAGCAAGTCCCATCTTCATCCTTACGCTCATAACGGGAACGATCTCACCTCTGATGTTGATAACGCCCTTTAAATAGTCATCAACCTTGGGAACCCTTGTGATCTGCTGCATTCTTACAATGTTGTCAATATATTTGATGTTTATGCCATACTGCTCATCATCTATCTTAATTACAATAAACTGGATAAGCTCTCCTACATCAACATTATCTCTAAGTTCGTTCATATCTCTCTTCCTTTCTTCTAATAAATCAGAAAATTGAATTGGTATCAAGGATCAGAGCGATCTCGCCATCGCCGAGGATCGTTGCGCCGCTTATGAGCTTGCACTTATTGGTGTACTTGCCCAGTGGCTTGATAACGATTTCCTGCTGTCCCATGAGTTCGTCGATCACAAGGCCGACCTGCTGATCACCCTTGCGGGCAATAACAACAACCATGTCCTCGTTGGGATTTCTCTTAGACTCTGTATCAAGTACTTCGCTGAGTCTTATGAGCGGGAGTACGCTTCCGCGGAGATTGATAACTTCTTTATTTTCAACAAACTTAATATCTGTAGGAGAAACATCCTCAATACTCTGGATTGAATCAAGAGGAATAGCATATTTCTCT
>CAMNOS010000129.1 GCA_946546925.1 uncultured Butyrivibrio sp. | reverse complement strand
CGAGGTGCACGAAGACGCACAGAAAAACATCCCGGAAGATCCAAAAGAACTTCCGGCATGAAATAGCAGGTGTAGCCAAGAGCTCTTTTGCCATCCGCTTTGCCCTGCCGGATGAGCTTGTTGTTGGCTTCCTGCAAGAGGTCCTCGAGCTCGAAAATATGCACGAGATCTTTCATATAGGTGGTTTCCTCCATTTAATGGGAAATCAGTTGCTGTTGGTAAAAATCAACAAATAATCAACATAAACTGTAAAGACATCATATCATAATCACAGAATATTATAAATAATTAAGAGTTATTATTGTGAAATATTGCTATAATAGAAATAGCTTCCATTTGAAATATTGTTGCAAGGTAAACAGCGGGTTTAAGATTACAGGGGGTGTTTTCGTGAAGAAGATACTTATAGTTGATGACTCGAGGGTGTCCAGAAAAATGCTGGGTAATATGCTGGAAAAGAGCGGCTTTGAGGTCGTTGCGGAGGCAATAAACGGCAAGGAGGGGTATGAGCTTTTCACAAAGCTTGAACCTGATGTAGTTCTCATGGATATAACCATGCCCAAGATGAATGGTCTTGAGTCGATGAAGCTTATTCTTGATAAGGATCCTGATGCGAAGGTCATAATCATATCTGCTGCGGGGCAGATGGAGAAGAGGGAAGAGGCAATGTCTCTGGGAGCTGCAGCTTTCATCACAAAGCCGTATTTAAATCAGGATATTATTGATGCGATAAACTGCAGCTGAATTATTAACAAAAATATGTGATTGTTTTGTGCGAAATTGCTAATTTTTGAGCTTATAACACAATTTGCTTGTTTAAAATTGCCAATTTTCCTATAATGAAGTCCAGGGGATATTCAGATTTCGGGAGGACTTATGGCAAAAAATACGACAGTCATTGCACTGGCAGGTAAGGGAGGCGTTGGCAAGACGTCTCTTTCAGCTGCGATTGTAAGACTCCTATGTGAGAAAAGACCTGACGCCAAGATTCTTGCTGTTGATGCAGACCCGGCGATAGGTCTTTCTGTGGCTTTGGGAGTAGAAGTATCTGAGACGCTCGACCAGATCAGAAAGAGGGTGGCGGAGGATGTGACCGGCAAGCTCCGCGATACCCAGGACATACTTGCTGAGGCCAGATTCAGGCTCTATGAGGCAATGGCGGAAGAGAGGGGCTTTGCTTTTCTGGCCATCGGAAGGCCGGAGGCGGCAGGGTGTTACTGCGCCATCAACACCTATCTTAAGAAGGTCATAGAGATGCTGACAGGTGACTTTGATTATGTGGTCATCGACGGCGAGGCTGGTATCGAGCAGATCAACAGGAGAGTTTTGGAGAAGGTCACGCACCTTATCTGCATCTCGGATCAGAGCAGAAAGGGACTTAAGATAATTGAGACTATAAGGGAAGTGGCAGATGAGCTTATCATGTACGACGAGATCGGGCTTATCGTCAACAGGGCACCGCTTCCGGAGAGAGTTACGCAAAAAGAGATCGGCGGGGTGCGGATCGTGTCTGTGATACCACAGGATGATGCCATGACAGAAAATGATATAGAGGGGAGAAGCGTTTTTGAACTTCCTTCCGATACAGGGATATTAAAGGGCGCTGAAATGGCTCTTTTAAATATGAGAATAATATAATGCTATGAAAGGAGGTAACCGTGCAGGATTTAAAACATCTTATCACATTTGAAAATCTTCTGGATGATGCAGCAAATGACCTTGTGAAAGAAGCTCAGAAGGAAGGACAGTACGCTATCGGCTATACCTGCTATCACATGCCGGAAGTTCTTTTGAATGTGGATAACTGCTTTTCAACCAGAATGCGGGCACCACGAACAGGATCCATAGACATTTCAACATATTACATGTCCAACTACACCTGTGAATTTGCAAGAGCTCTTCTTGAGAGAGGCATTGAGGGAGGATATGAGTTCCTCGACGCTGTAGCGGGGGTTGATGCATGCTCTGCCATGAACAGGTGCTATGAGCATCTTGAGATTCTTGACTGCAACAGGAAACCGCACTTTTTTGTGACCCACACCGACGTGCCATACAAGGTTGAGAGCTACAATGTTGATCAGGTGGCAACCCAGATGCGACTTCGCCTTTTGGACGTGATGCACGAAAAACTCGGCACCGATGTGTCGGATGACGCCATCAGAAAGGCTGTGGAGGAGCACAATGAACTCTGCAGAGTGATCACTGAGATCGGAGATATGAGGAAACTTGACAATCCGCCTGTGACAGGCTACGAGTTCCACGTGATCTGCCTTGTCAGCTACTGCTGTCCGACTGCCGGGATACTGCCGCTGTTAAAAGAAACCTTAGAGGAGATCAAAAACAGGAAACCCGATCCCAAGCCATGGTTCAGAGCGAGGGTTGCGGTTGTCGGATCCGAAGTTGACGATCTTGACTTCACAAGGCTGCTTGAGGAGTCCGGTGCCATGGTTGTGGCTGACAGATACTGCTACGGCTCATTTCCGGGAAGAGAGGTCATTGAGCTGAATGACGACGAGGATATTGTCAAGCAGATTGCAAGACATTATATGCTTACTTCGGAATGCCCGAGGTACATGGCTGAGGAGAAGATTAAACAGAGGAGAGATACTGCCGACAGACTGGCAAGAGAGTACGGAGCCGACGGAATAATCTATGAGCAGATGAAATACTGCGATTTCTGGGCATTTGAGAGACCTCTTGCAAGCCACATCCTTACCGAGGAATACGGATGGCCCACGCTTTCCATTGACCGCTCCTATAACGTCCACAATTCGGGACAGCTGCGGACACGCTTCCAGGCTTTTGTTGAGGCACTTGAGATCAAGCGCATCAGAAAAGAGCGGACGAGAGAGGAGGCGGCTTTATGAAATACATAGATCCCAAGAATTTCAGACTTAAGGATGAGATAGACTGGAAAGCCCAGGGAGAGAATATGAAGGAGATCGCAGGAATAGTCGGTGATCTCATAAGAGAGACCGACTGGAGAGATGTTGCAAGGGCAGCAGGCAAGGACGCAAAGGGCTTAAAAAAGCGTCTTCTCCACGAAGTTGATCTTCTCAAAAAGATGTCTCCTAACGAAGTAAAGGACCTGGTCTTAAACGGAGAAAAACAGCTGGGTAAGCTCTACGCCAATGGCAAGATGGCAACTGTGAGGCGCGAGTGGCGAGGCCTTAAAGATACAGGAGTTGATTTCTATGAGTGGGCCAGGATGTGGGGAATGCTCCTTGCAACTTTTTCAAAAGACCTGGTTCCTGCCATGATGGGAGCTGTGCACTACAGATGGATGATCTCTTACTTCTGCTGCCATTCCTTCATGGACAAGAATACTATGGGGCTCAGAGGGCGCGCCCTCAAGATGCACCATGAGCTTATATATGCCATATTCAGGTATGTTGCGGAGAACCTGGTTCTTCTTATGAAGGCTGATCAGAAGGTCGGCAATTCGACAGCGCTCTCTAAGAAGATAGTTCTTTTCGATGAGATGACCATGTCCCAGATAATGGCCGGATTCCCGGACCTCATCGGAATTCCCTACCAGCTGATGCCGGTATTTCTTTTATCGGAGATCGATCAGCTGGCGTGTATGCCGTATATAGATGCGATTGAGTCCTACGGACTTCCTTCGGATACCTGTCCGGTTCCTTCTTCTGAGTGCGGCGCGGTGGTAGTGGATGCGCTGCCTCACATGGGTGCCTGCTTCATTTCAAGCTCCATGCCCTGCGACGGATCGGTCATGGCATCCTCGTACACAAGCAGGCGCTTCAAGGACCTGCCCACGTATCATCTGGCATTTCCTGTCAGGTATGAGGACGAGTCAATAATGGATGCTGCGGTAAAAGACATAAAGGGCTGCATCAGGTTCATCGAGGAGAATACAGGAGCCAAGTGGAACTGGGATGCTTATTTTACCGCCATGAAGAGATTCAATGAGGAGACAAGATATGAGCTTCAGAAATGGGAGATCAACCAGACACCATATCCTCAGCTCATAGGTCCGTGCTATGAGCTCTTCAGAAAGTGGAACTATGAGATGGACGGCGGACTTGATCCAAGGATCATCTCCACCTTTAAAAAAGTGGACAAGCTCATGCTCAAGGCCTATGAAAACAGAGACGAGGCATGGAGAGGCAAGATGAAGTACAGGGCCATCGTGTGGTCTATACCTGCTCACTACTATGCCAATTTCTCCAACTGGGCAGCCAACTGCTGGGGCGTAGATATCCTTGTTGAGATGGAGTCCCTTAACTTCACCAAGCCCCTTGAGACTGAAAACAGGGAAGAGGCACTTAAGGATCTGGCAAGACTATATGAGAGAATGGTCATGAGGCGTCACACCAACGGCGGGTATGACCATGTGGTCACAGAGCTGTGGAGGCAGTGTGAGGCCTGGAACGTTGACTTCGTGCTCATGTACCAGCATGTATCCTGCAAGAACATGGCCACAGTCCAGGGACTGTTTGAGGAACAGGCAAGGGAGAGGGGCATCAAACTTCTGTGGTGCAGCCACGATTTGATGGATCCCAGGACGGTCTCCAGAAAAGACATGAGATCTGAGTTCAACGAGTTCATGAGGACCGTTATGAAGGCAGAGCCTGTGGACGCTTCACTGCTTGATTTTGAAGATGACACAACGTGGTGATATAGGTGATATAGGGACGTGAAGTCACAAAAAGTTCCTGCTTGCAGGAAGCTTTTTGTGACCTCACGGACCGAACAGACATGAGGAAGTAGCACGACAGTGCGGATTCCGAATGGCTGTAGCATGGCGGGAACGAAGTGAAGCCATGCGTATATCACCAAGAAATGTAGACCATTCAATTTAAAATAGTTAGGAGGACAAATATAAGTATGAAATATTTCGGAGGATGCGACGTAGGTTCAACCTACACAAAAGCAGTTATAGTAGATGAGACCGGCAAGATGGTTGCGGGCACCACGATAAAGAGCAAGATCATCGCTCAGGAGTCCGCAGAAATTGCAATGAAGGAAGTAATAGATCAGGTGGAGGGACTTAACAGTTCTGAGGATCTTGAGTACCTCATAGGCACTGGATACGGCCGAAACAAGGTTCCTTTTGCGGATGAGAACATTTCAGAAATCTCCTGCCATGCCATGGGCGTACATGTGACCAATCCTTCGGTCAAGGCCATCATTGACATAGGCGGACAGGATGTAAAGGGCATATCCATTGACTCCGACGGAACAGTCAAGAACTTTGCCATGAACGACAAATGTGCTGCGGGAACAGGGAGGTTCTTTGAAGCCATGGCGAGATCTTTTGAGATGTCTCTTGAGCAGTTCTCGAATCTCTCCCTCTCCGCCAGAAATGTGATCCCGATAACTGCGCAGTGTACAGTTTTCGCAGAGTCTGAGGTCATCACACTCGTAGGAGAAGGAAAGCCGATGGATGAGATCGCCGCGGGCATCGAGATGGCTGTTGCAAAGAGATGTTTTGTAATGTCCAAGAAGGCCGGTGCTACAGACTCCATCACACTTACCGGAGGATGTGCCAAAAATGCAGGCCTTAAAGCTGCCATTGAGCAGGTATTAAAGCTCAAGGTCGTTGAGCTTTCCATCGACCCGCAGCTCATGGGCGCACTCGGAGCTGCTGAGTATGCCAGACAAAAGGGCCTTGCAAGGTAATCCTCCCGGAGAAAGGACTTATTTAGGATGACTAAGACTATAAAGATCATTCTCAGAATAATCAGAATTCTTGCCATCGTAACGGGTGTGCTGTTTGTTATCTATTTCTGGAATCTCGATCAGAAACTCATGGCCTTTGCTTATACACAGGTTAATAAGATATTTGACCGCAAGAAGGTTGATGACAGATTCTAAGAGGGAGCAGATGCCATGAAGTTATATGACAGCATGATCGATGTGACTATGGAAGCGCTGAGCGGCCACCGGGTCAAAAAGGTTAAGTACTCCCCGGGCGCCGCATGGAAGTGCCTTGAAAACACCGAATTTATAATGCAGAGAGATGCTGCCCTTGAGCTTGGGGGTGCCCCGGCTCCGTCCGTGAATTACACCTGTGTGTCCACATCGGGAAAAGTCTGTGAGGATGAGATCCTCATATATGGAAGCGATATCGGAGAGATAAAAGGCGGATGCGGTTTTTCGAGGATCGTTATACTTGAGACGTCTGACCTGGGGGAAGATAAGGACACCGAAAAGGCTTTTCAGGCGATAAGAAATCTTGAATTTGTCAGATATCACGTCTTTCCTGAGGGTTATATGGTCAGGGTATCTTCCCAGAGCAATCAGGAACAGGTCCGGATCGCCAGGGATGCCCTTAAAAAGGGAATTGATTTTGCATCTGTCGGATCTGCATATATTAAGAAGTACAGGGAGGTCCCCTGTGTAAAAAATGTCAGGGTCATTTTTGTAACGGACTCTGAGCTTGTTAGACTCCTTGTTCCCAATGCGGATAAAGTCGACGCGATCACAAGGACGCTGACTCACATACTCGACGGGATGCCTACGGACTGCGGGCACTGCAGCATGAAGGCTGTCTGTGATGAGGTTGATGGCATGAAGGAGCTGCATCTTGGGAAAAGAAATAACTGATGAAAGGAAGAAGGTTTATGAAGCAGGAATATGAGGCTTTATTTACCCCATGGAAGATCGGCAATCTTGAAATAAAGAACAGGATTGTGCTTGCTCCCATGGGAGGAACATGTATCTTCGGATGGATGGAACCCGGAGGAAGCCATTTTGACAAAGAAGCAGCAAGGCTCCTTCTTAAAATTGCAAAGCATGACTGCGGACTCATTATCCCGGGCATCGCTCCGGTGAAGGATATGCTTGGCGGAAAGTGGCTCTATCAGAATAAAAAGAAGTTCAAAGAACTGGCAGGTTTTATGGATGAGATCCATGCCACGGGAGCTAAGATGTTCGTCCAGATGACCGCGGGCTTTGGCAGATCTTTTGCGCTGACAGCGCCTCTGGCAATGCTTGCCAAAAACAAAACTCTCAACAAGGTGGCAAAGCCATATATAGATGCTGAGTACCTCACCGCTGCTCCGTCTGTCCTTCCAAACAGATGGGCTGACGATGTGACAACGCGTGCTATCACTGAGCAGGAAATCAAAGATATAATATATGCCTTTGGCGAAACGGCAAGACTCTGCAAGGAAGCCGGCGTTGACGGCGTTGAAGTTCATGCTGTTCATGAAGGATATCTCCTTGACCAGTTCACACTTCAATACACCAACCACAGGACCGATGACTATGGCGGATCTTTTGAGAATCGCTACCGCTTTGCTGTTGAGATCGTAAAAGAGATCAAGAAGACCTGTGGAGAGGACTTCCCGGTTTCTTTGAGATACTCCGTAAGATCAATGACGAAGGACTTCTGCTACGGTGCAATGCCGGGTGAAGACTTTAAGGAGATCGGCCGTGACATGGAGGAGTCTGAGAAGGCTGCAAAGTACCTTCAGGATGCCGGCTACGATATGCTCAACTGTGACAACGGCACCTACGATGCCTGGTACTGGG
>CAMNOS010000128.1 GCA_946546925.1 uncultured Butyrivibrio sp. | reverse complement strand
ACGTGGGTCACCCCGAACGTGTCAGCCAGGATCTGCACGCAGATACCTGCGTTCACCTTGCAGATACCGCTCCTTACAACCACAACCTCTGTACTTCCAAGAGTTCCCTCAAAAAACTCCATGGATGCCTTCTTTACTGTATTCTTAACTTCCATGGCGGCCTTCAGAGATTCCACCTCAACCTCCATTGCGCCTATTATGCCTATCTTCATAAACTGCCCTCCTCAGCTCATTCTAAACATTGGCTAAAATCCCATACAGGTTGTCCACTATATAGGTAGTAGTTTATTCTTTAGTTTTCGCTACTATTTGCAATTCCCTTATATTCTAGCGAAAAAAAATGACGTTTTTCGCTATTATAGGTCACTACAACAAATAATAGCGAAGATTTTTGGCGATTTTGTCGCTATTATTCATTAAAACTTAATATAGTAGCGAAAAAGGTCGATTTTCTTCGCTACTATAAAGCAAAATGGCCAAAGATAGCGAATCTGATATGGCATTGCATATCACCGACCAAATTCCAATACGTCAAGCCGCAACACAGTCGCATCATGAATCGAAGAACTCCCTGCCATCCTCTGTCACAAGTCTCTCGGACTTGGGATACTCGAAGATTGCGTCGTTATCTGCGTTAGCTGCCAGGTAATCTGCGAACTTTGCTGCGTGCCACTTGGCCATTTCAAGGTTGTGCATGCGGTAGTTACCGCAGTTTACTGCCTGTGCGCCGGGCACTTCTTCAGCATCATTAACTGATCTGAATGCTCGGAGAAGAAGATCGTGGATCTCTTTGGGAGCGCGGTTTCCTTTCATGATGAGGTAGAATCCTGTGAGGCATCCCATGGGACCCCAGTAGATGATCTGGTCCTTCCAGTCGGGATCGTTCCTTAG
Organism: uncultured Butyrivibrio sp.; assembly: GCA_946546925.1. GTDB lineage: Bacteria > Bacillota > Clostridia > Lachnospirales > Lachnospiraceae > Butyrivibrio. The sequence continues at coordinate 6,657 of CAMNOS010000128.1, read as the reverse complement.
GAATGTGGCGATGAGGTGCTCCAAAGAGTGCATGGCTGCCACGTCAACTGCAGGCTCTACATTGGGTTTAGTTACTCTTACGTCATAGGTAGTCACCTTCTGGTCTCCGACAATATCTACTCTGCTTGTGAATATTCCGGGAATGATCCTGGTATGATCAACGGAAAAGCTGGGAATTAAATCCATATCTGTATCTCCTTTCAAGCGGTTCATGTGAATCGGTCTGTGTCACTTAACCATAATAACACTATTCTCTTGCCGTGTCGTGGAATACCTCATAAGAACTCTTGAGATATCCTCTGATGTTCTCATAATCCTTGTTGGCTATTGCGGTGTAAAGCGTATCCACGATAAAGAGCTGGGCGAAACGTGAGCTTGTTATGCCGCTCTTTTTATCTATCTCCGGATATGTGGCAAACAGAACATGATCGCACCCTGTCGTCAGGGCGTTGTTTCCAAGCTTGGTGACAGCTACCGTTACTGCGTGCCTCTCTTTTGCAATCTTATAAAGCTGCATTATCTCAGTGTTCTTGGCGTTATCGCTGAAGAATACCGCAACATCATCTTTGCTGATCTGCGAAACCGTCATGAGGTTCATGTGATGATCATGGCTGAAAACAGCATTGTAGTGGATCCTCTGCAATTTGCAGTACAGGTCGTAAGCTGCAACTCCGGCAGTTCCAACGCCGAATATCTGGATCTGTTTGGCTTTTATCATATCGGAGACAGTCTCGCTGAAAGACCCTGCGTCAAAAAGTCTGTAGGTAGTCTGAACTGCCTGCACGCTTGTAGCGCAGATATTGTCAGCAATTGACTGAAAAGATGTATATTCATTCACATCCTTGAAGGTAACCTTGGGACCGCCCTTGTCAGACTGCTCCAGCGAGGTATTTGCCTCTGCATAGTATGCGTTCTTAAGGTCCTTAAGTCCGTTGTATCCGATTGCCTGAGCAAACCTTGTCCATGCCGCCTGAGTAGTTCCTGACATGGTCGCAAGCTCTTTTATCGGATGTTTGAAGAGGGCATCTTTATTCTTAAGAACATAATCCGCAACCAGCTTCTCGGACTGTGGAAGAGTATCGTAGTGACTTTTGATCTTTTCGCTTACAATGTTCATATTTTCGGGCCTCCCTACACAGTTATTTCCCTTACATAATAGTATACCGCTTTTTTCTGTACGAAATGAAATTAATTTTCAAACAATTGATAAGACCTTTATTAAATATTTATAAAATTCACCGAAAAAAGTCGCATTTGTGCTATTCTTAAAAAGGACGCCCGTCCAATGTTTGAATATTTATTCAACTGGCGTAAGTGCGCAGGAAAGGAGATATTTTCTATGAAATGGATATGTCAGGTTTGCGGTTACATTCATGAAGGTGATCAGCCCCCGGAGTTCTGCCCAAAGTGTAAGGCTCCCGCAGAGAAGTTCACCAAGCAGGAAGAGGGCGAGAAGACATGGGCATGCGAGCATGTGCTCGGCGTAGCTTCAAGCGCACCCGATGATGTTAAGCAGAGCCTTAGAGAGATGCGTGACGGCGAGTGCCACGAGGTAGGAATGTACCTGGCTATGGCACGTGTTGCCATCCGTGAGGGATATCCCGAGATCGGTGCTTTCTATGAGAAGGCTGCCTGGGAAGAGGCTGAGCACGCAGCACTGTTCTGCGAGATGCTCGGTGAGGACCTTACAAACTCAACCAAGAAGAACCTCGAACTCAGAGCTGAGGCTGAATACGGCGCAACACAGGGAAGAGCAGATCTCGCCAAGAAGACCAAGGAGCTCAATCTCGATGCCATCCACGACGCTGTTCATGAGATCGGAAGAGATGAAGCAAGGCACGGCAAGGCCTTCGCAGGACTTCTCAAGAGATATTTCGGATAATACTTATGCAAAAGAGCTCTCGGAAATCCGGGAGCTCTTTTAATAATTTTATTTTTGCCACCACCATTTGAAGCCTTTGGCCTTTATCCTGAAAGTCTGTGTCTTAAGGCCTCCGTAGTTGCCTACGCCTCTGAGCGTGACCTTGGCGGTTCCTTTTTGTAAATTGTTGGTGTAACTTACTATTTCAAAATCTGATTCTTCGAGGTTCTGTTTTTGGACTGAGACCCTGATCATGCTCTTATCGAGAGTTATGGGGCTGCCGGTGTAGGTCTGAGCGGGTATTGTGACCTTGGCAGAGGATATGCCTGCTTTCGTAATCTTATACTCTGCGCTCACGCTTCCGGTATATCCGCTTCCGGGCTTCGCATTCACTGTAACCTTTATGACTGTATCAACAGGTATGACATCGGCTTTTTCTACCGGGGCACCCGCCGCTCTGGTAACTGTTGTGCCACCGGCTGTTACATCGGTCTTATTGAGGTAAGTGTATTCTACCTTCTTGTCGTAATCCTTGCCGGCCTTCAGCAGCTTGTCGTCCTCATCTGTAAGTGACAGCTTAGTGGCGTATGAACCAGGCTTGTTTCTGTATGTCACATCATCCGCAAGCAAAGTCACTTTGCTTAAATCTTTCTCAGTGATCTCAAATGCGCACTCTCTCCTGCCTTTAAACATTCCCATGCCTGTGACAACAGCAAGCGGCGCTTTTTTGCCACCAAATGAAGTGTTGTTCTTATAGGAGAGCTTGTAGTCAGTACCTTCCAGAAGCGTAGCTACAGTGCCGTCATCATTTTTAAAGGTTACAGTGACGGCAGGCTTTGCGCCGCCCTTCATAAATGCAGCGGGGCTGTTGCAGGTGACTGTGATCCTCTGCTCTTTATCCTTTGATGCGCTGATATCATACTTAACAGCTTTAGCCTGCTTTGGCGCTTTTATCGTAAACGCTATTCTCTTTGTTCCTGAGTAGCCATTCTCAGGTACACCGCTGACTATCACATAACCGGTTCCCACGTTTATGTTTGATGCATAGGACAGTGTATAGTGAACATCTTTAGTAAGGAGAGTCTTGCCGTTCTTTACTTCCGGCTCCGGAGTTATGGCTTCTCCTGTGTATACACATGTGGCAGGCTTACTGATCTTAAGCTTACTTACAAGTGTGTAGTCAGATGTGACAGTAAGTCTTATGCCACGTGTTCCGGCAAAGTTCCCCTTTCCGGTAAATCTAAGGACATACTGCCCTGCCTCAGTAACCGAATTTCCAAGCCTTGTGGCAAACTCAGTATCATCAGCTTTATAAACGTCAAAAGAGTATTCAGTATTGTTTTTTAATGCCTTGCCGTTCCAGTACAGCGCAGGAACCACCTTTTGCTTTTTCCCTGTCGCTGCCAGTGTGATGTCATCTGTACTGAACTCTTTGCCGGAGATATTCTGCGGAAGGATCTTGAAATATACGATCTCTTTTCCCTCGTAATTGCCCTTACCTGTTATCGTGATGGATGGAGCTTTTTTCGCATTAAAGCCCTCATCGCCTTCGCTCAGCAAATATGCGTTTTTGTTATTTTTGTAGGTGAGCGAATAATCTTTGTTTCTGGTCAGCAGAATACCGTTGTCATATACTTTGATATCCTGATATATCAGGCTGCCTGTATAGTACTTATCTTCAAGGCCGTCAGCCGCCAGATTCTCCCTGTCCGGGTCAGTCCCGCTCTTAGGTATCGTTTCTGCTGATACCACATAATCTTCTCTGCCTGCAACGGAGATATTGTTGTAAAAGTGCTCTCTGTCATTGCTTTCGGAATGGATGTTTATTTTCTGCGCGATAGGATTCTGTATTGTCAGCTTATCACCGGTTAAGGATATTTCTGCTCCATTCCTGCCAATAACAGTATTGGTTGAAATACAGTTAAACCTGTTTTCGCCCGAAGATATATCTTCCAGTACTATATTTACATCCTCGTTTTCTGAAGATCTAAGTGACAGCCCTGAGGATGAATCATTCCTTATCTGTACAGTTCCACTCGTCTTAACACCTGCATAGTCTCCGTCTGACGACAAAAGAGCAACTACACCGTCCTGAAGCTCAAATGAATACTCTCCAAAATCCAGCGACAGTTCATAACATACGCTCAGATCTGCAGAAGATGTTTCATCATTTGAAATCTCAGGATAATGGAGAACTCTTACTCTTGCCTCATCAATATAGACGATCTCACTATTTTGAGTTCTAAACAGTTCATTCCCGTTTAAAGATCTTATCGATGCAGTTTTGGCCCTTACTGTGGCATTGATATGTCCTTCTTCAGCCTGTCTTGTGAGCTTTGTACCGGCGGACAGCAGCGGAAAATCCCTTACATTCAGCGGTATCACACCTGAATTTCTGATTTTTTTGCCATTATCCTGATAACCGATATCAAAAGGCATGCCAATGGCATTGGTGGATACATCTTCATATCTCCAGCAGCCATTTTCAGTATTCAGATAGAAGTACCTGCTGTCAGCATCTTCATACGGCGTGTCATAATCCACTGTATAGCCATCTACTTTACCGCCGTAGGGATGATTACAATCGTATATCCTGATTCTGTACCATCCGTTTTCCAGCTCCTCAGGAGGAGTGGAGCTGTTGATCACAATTACATGTCCGTTGCGATTCCTGCCCAGTTTCTCCAGGTCAAAATACTCCCACCACATTGACAAGAGCAGTGGCTCATCTGATGTAGTGATGATATCTAACAGTCTCCTGGCACCTTCCCCGGTAAAAGAGCTCCCCTCGGAATCAGTCATATACTCATCTTCCGCTTTTTTATAGACTGCAACAGCTTCTGCGGAATTTACCATGATCTGGTGTTTTTCGATCAGTTTACATATTTCAGAGTCAGTTTCAACGTATTTATAGTTTCTTTTTTGGGAGACATTCTTTTTCAGCTGCCCTATTTCATTTAACGTCTCTCCTGATCCGGCATACATATTCAGGTTTTCCAGCCCATCATATATCAAGGCGGAAGTGGTACTCATTCCAAAGCAGCTTCCACCCCACTCGCGGGCAGTCTGATCATAGATATCCTCAGTATATGAATCGCCGTAAACATCGTGATACCTTTCATAAGGAATCTTATAGCCCCAGGGATAATCAAATCCCCTGGAGTCGTTCATGATGCCATATCCGTCTTTATCAAGATCAAATCCCTTTTTTTGAGCGGTATCTTTGGCCCATTTCCATTTGCCGGAAAGATTTCCAATGTACTCCGGACTGTTGTAATACTTCTTCCCGGTTTTGCCTAACCCTATCTGATCAAAATCGTTGTATCCCCAGGTATACAGATCACCATTACCTGAGACTGCAGCATTCGTGGTCCATTCATAAACACCTGATCCCGCCCAGACAGAATCAATATCTGATAATGCAGAGATTATCTCAAAGCTGTTGCGGCTGGAAGGGGTATCGTCACCAGATCCCAGCTGGCCAAACTGATTAGCTCCGGCCGCATATACATGTCCATCTCCGGTGAGCAGCAGGGATGATCCGCTTCCAATGCTTATACTCTTAACATTTGATATTGCTACTTTCTGTGGCGTGTTATAAGTGATTCTTTTGGTACTGCAAAGTCCGAGGTGCCCCAGATAGTCATCACCCCAGGTATATACTTCACCGCCGGCAGTTACGGCTCCATAACCGTAGTCCCCCGCGCTGATGAATACCACATTGCTAAGTCCGTCTACTTTATTGTATGAATAGGTAAGCTTACCCTCTGCGTCTATGGTGGAATAGACTTCACCGCTTGCGGTCAGTACCAGCACAGCTCTCCCAATTGCAACCTGTACTGCATTACTGATTGCATCAACTTTTTGAGGACTTGGATACGCATTTGTCCTGATACTCTCTCTCTCAATTCCTATTGAAAAACTTGAGTCATCCCGTCCCCACACATACAGGGATCCATCACTTGTGATCGCAGCAGTAGCCTGTGTATCTGTTGCAACATAACTCACATTATCAAGCGGCACCTCATATGGTTCTGCCACACTTTCGGTGGAGTACCCGGATTCACCGTTGCCCACGCGGCCGTAATCATTTTCACCCCAGACAAAGAGTTTATTATCTTTGTTTATTACGGCTCCACCCATAGCCCCGGTAGAAGCCACAAATATTATGTCATCAAGATCGACCTCTTCGGGCCCTGATTCTCCCTCTCTGGCAGCTCTTTCGTCTATAACTCCCCAGGTATATAGATCTCCTCTTCCATCTGCGAGCATACCGACGTATCCGCCCATTCCCACGCGGTGGCTATAGCCTTCCGACTGTAAAAAAAGAAGATTCGCTTCGGAGCCTGTCTCTGATAATTCACTTTCGATATCTGATTTATTGGAATAAGGCTTTAACTCCTCGTCTTCGATAGTATCAGATCCGCTATCGATAAGGTCCTCCTGATGGATGATTTCTTCCTGTTCTGCATCTGAATGATCTTCCTGCTCTGAAGCTGAGTCTTCATCTGTTTCTGACTCTGTGCTATCATCCTCATACTCATCTGCTGCTTCAAAAGCCGCCTCTTCATCCGATATTACGCCATTTTCCGCAGATTCTTCTCCATAATCGGCTTTGTCTATGCTGTCTTTTACAAAATCCTCACCCGATGCGGTTACAATATGATCACTATAAGAAGCAGCACCTGCGCTTAAGGGGCTTGAAAAAGCTATGACTGCAGCCAGCATCATGCTGACCGCGCTCTTGATAATCTTATTCATGTTCTGTCTCCGTTGACCTGATATTACTGAAACAC
>CAMNOS010000127.1 GCA_946546925.1 uncultured Butyrivibrio sp. | reverse complement strand
TATCAAGTCCGTATACTACCTTCTGATCCTGCTGTTCTAAGCTTGCCATTTTTTCCACTCCCCAAGTTTTTTATCTATCTGTTTAAAAGAATCTTCTTCTCTTTGGCTGTTGTCGATGACAAAGTCACATGATCTTCGGAACTCATCATCAGACAACTGTCTTGAAAAAATCTCTGAGATCTTCTCATCTGAATACCCCCGCGATGAAGAGAGTCTCTTTCTCCTGGTATCTTCGTCTGCATAGACGTACCAGAGTTCATCGGCAATCTCTTTGTAGCCGTTTTCTATCAAAAGAGCTGCCTCCACGAACACGAAGTCGTGCTCATTCTTTTTGCGCTCATTATCTATAATATTAATAATAAATGTATTTACTGCAGGATGCAAAATATTATTGACCTTTTCAAGAAGCTCAGGGTCGCTGAATATGCGCCCGGCCATCTTTTTTTTGTCTATTTCCCCATGCTCATCAAGTATCCCGGTGCCAAGAAGTTCCACAATCGGCTCATATGCCGGGTATCCCTTTTTCTTGATGTCGTTGGCAACATCGTCCGAGTAGATGATGACCGATGAGTAATTGTCCTTAATATATTTAAGTATCGTGCTTTTCCCCGCACCGACACCGCCGGTTATTCCTATTATGTTGCATCTTCCCCTGAGAAGTTTACTTTGCTTCATACCAGTCGCTTCCCGTGTGGCAGTCAACTTCCATGGGTACCGAAAGAGCTGCCGCACTCTCCATTTCATTTACCAGGATGTCCCTGACCTTCTCCTCTTCATCAGTATAAGTCTCGATAACAAGCTCATCGTGGATCTGCAGAATTAGTCGTGACCTTAAGTTCTCCCTCTTAATCCGGAAAAAGACATTGATCATTGCTATCTTCATGATGTCTGCCGCGGTGCCCTGTATCGGAGCGTTCATTGCAACTCTCTCTCCAAACTGCCTCAGGTTAAAGTTCGATGACTTAAGCTCAGGGATAGGCCTTCTTCTTCCAAACATCGTAGTGCTGTAGCCCTTGTTTTTGGCGTCCTGGATGACCCTCGACTGATAGGCTCTGACTCCGGGATAGGTCTCAAAATATTTCTCCATGTATTCTTTGGCCTCAGAGACAGAGATCGAGAGGTCCTGAGAGAGTCCAAAAGAGCTTATTCCGTACACGATGCCGAAATTGACAGCCTTGGCATTGCGCCTCTGAAGAGGTGTTACATCCTCGAAGGGAACATGGAACACCTTGGATGCAGTGATCCTGTGGATGTCATCTCCCTCGTGATAAGCACTGATAAGTCCCTCATCCTCAGACATATGGGCAAGGATACGCAGCTCGATCTGTGAGTAGTCCGCATCGGCAAATACGCAGCCTTCCCTGGGCACAAATACCTTGCGGATCAGTCTTCCAAGCTCCGTTCTCATGGGAATGTTCTGGAGGTTGGGCTCAGTTGAGCTTATTCGTCCTGTTGCGGTTATGGTCTGATTGAAACTTGTGTGTATCCGCTCGTCCTTCTCAATAAAAGCTGCAAGCCCGTCGGCATAGGTCGACTTGAGCTTGGCAAGTCCCCTGTACTCAAGAATGTCAGCAACTATCGGATACTCAGGTGCAAGCTTTTCAAGAACGTCAGCCGCCGTTGAATAGCCTGACTTGGTCTTCTTCTCAGCGGGGAGCCCAAGCTTTTCAAAGAGGATCTCTCCAAGCTGCTTGGGCGAATTGATATTGAATTCACAGCCGGCAGCCTCATATATGCTCTTTTCAAGCTCTTCGATCCTGCCCGTAAGCTTATCTCCGTATTCCTTAAGAGCATCTTTTCTTGCGATGATGCCCTCTTTTTCCATAGCATAGAGGATATATGAAAGGGGCATCTCGATGTTGTAAAAGAGTGCCTCCATTCCGGTCTTCTGAAGCCTGTTTCTGATCATGGGCGCAGTCTTGAAGCATATATAAGAAGTCTTGCCCATGTAGTCTGAAACTGCAGCCTGTTCAGCTTCCGAGAGCTTTCCTTTTCCAAAGACATCGCTCTTTTTGGGAAGTGTTATTCCAAGGTATTCCGATGAAATATCCCATATCTCATAGTCGTTTTTAAGAGGGTTATTAAGATATGCCCCTAAGAGGACATCAAAGCACCTTTCCTCTTTCATATAGGAGTCAGTCTCTTCATACCCGCTGTCTCTTTCACTTATCTCTTTTGGGGTAAAGAACTGATAGCTTTCCTTGATATTGAAGGTGGCAAGATTAACACATCCGGACAGATCCGTAAGTTTCTCTCCCAGATACTCAGGTGTTATAAAGCCCTCTGCAGGAATGTAGTATGCATTTTCTTCTTCGAAACAAAGTGATAGCCCAAGACACTCTTTGCCCTTGAGAGAAGTTTCCGACGGGTCTGTTGCAAAAGAAAAGGCTGCATATCTGTCAGTCTTACCGCTGCAAGCTTCCTTCGCCCTTGTAAAGATCTCTTCGACCTCATCAAGAGAGCTTGTAACAGTGAGGCTGTGCCTGAATCTTGGAAGCTCTGCTACTTTACCGGAAGGTGAGAGCTGCATAAGTGCATCTGTTAAAAATGCTTTAAAGTCATCATCAACAGTCACATTAAGCACGTCGACAAAATCCCGGTATTTAAGGAAGAGCTCTTTGGCTCTGCCGGTCTGTTCCGAAACGGAAAGCGCAGCGCAGTCAGTCAAGTCAAAAGAAAACTCTGCCGCATCAAAATCTCCTGATTCAAGAAGCGACTTCAGTTTAAAAAATGCGCCATAAAGTCCCCCGATGTGCCGTCCCTGTGCATCAGTGAAATCAGGAATGGCAAAAAAAGCATCTCTTATTAGGTTGTATATATTGATGGAAAGCTTTTTGTCAGACATAAATCCCCCGGTCATAGTGCGATCAAAAGCAAAATGCAGATTGCAAACATGGCAGCTACAGCAATCTCAAGTCCGTAGCTTACAAATACCAAAGTCCTCCTGGCTGAGAGTTTCTTTTTGGAATCAGCAAGCAGATTGTCAAGTTCTCTGCTGAGGTTGAAGGTGTTGCCGTCCTCAAGCCTCTGCATACCTACCTTGACCAGAAACTGAATGGTCAGTTCCTCCTTGCAGTCAGGACACGAATCAATATGACCAAGAAAATCAGACAGTTCCCTGTTATCTAGGTCATCGTCCAGAAATTCCTGGATTAACTTTTGCGCTTCAATACAATTCATCATAGATAATCTGATTCAATATGTTGTACTACCGCCAAGTAAATTTACAAATAATCCTACAACATATAGAGTACTACAAAACGCCCGATTCTTCAATGAAAAATCGAAAGACCCCCGCACCATTTCTGATACGAGGGGCTTTCTTAGGTTATTTATACAAAATGCACCGATATTACCTGAAAACTTAAATCTGCGGCTTACCAGAACAGTCTTTTTAAGATGCTGAAGATACCTACCACTATCTTCTTAACAACTTTTACGACAGGGGCAACTATCTTAACGATAGGAGCAGGAATGATTATGGGCTTAACCGGCTTAACAGGTTTGTCATCGCCGCCATCATCTGTTCCGGGTTCTACCGCAGGGTCGTCTGTGCCTTCACCTGTTCCCGGCTCAACTGCAGGGTCATCGCCTCCTTCACCTGTTCCGGGTTCAACTGCAGGGTCATCGCCGCCTTCACCTGTTCCTGGCTCTACTGCCGGATCATCTCCGCTTTCGCCACCGGCCCCGGTCACTTCATCAATCTCTACAAGCAAGATGTCATCGATGAAAACGTCGTGCTTTTTTGTGATCCTCACTCCGTCGACTGAACCCATAGTGATGTTGAATCTTGACTTGAGGTCTGTGGGAGACTCCATCTTAAACTCATGGCTGAACTCTGTCCACTCACTGTTTATGGTTACTGATCCGGTCCCGCTGTAGTTGGTCCAGTTTCCTTCAAATTCCTGCATTGCGTAGGAGATGTTTCTCTCAATACTTGACCTGGCCTTAAATGAAAGTCTGTAGCTCTTTCCCTCTTCAAGAGGCACGCCGTCCTGGTTGAGCTGTACATACCAGGAGTTGCCTGCATCGTCTGCCATGGTATCTTCGATGGTGATCGCAAAGGCGTTGTCGTTGCCGTTCATATTGTCTACAACATAATTGGCCTTGACTGTGTCATAGATGTAAGGTGCAAATCCGGTGAGGCCTGCATTAAATGAACCGTTCTTGATAAGTGCTGCCTCTGCAAGAAATACGTTGTCCATATAGTAGGTGCCGGCCTTATCAAATATGAGTTCTGCAAAAGAGCTCTCTCTGTCCTTGTCCTGTGTTACAGACATCTTCTTTGAATAATTCCTGTCTGAAGAAGTGATTGAAGGAGTAAACTTCTCTCCCGAAACATTTACAGTTACGCCGTCTTCGCTGCTTCCTTCCTCCATTCTTGCCAAGAAGGATATCTCATACTCGCCCTTTCCTATAGGTGAAAGGCCGCTCTGACGAAGCTTGACAGTCTTATTCTCAGGTACTGTCACTTTCAGTACTCTCTGGTTCTTAACATTGGTAACTGAAACGAACTGCCTGTCTTCTTCAGCAATCTCCCAGTATCCAAGTCTTCCCTCACCCTGGTCAAACGAGCCGTTGTAGATGTAGTTGCCGTCAGGCCTTATCTCTTTTAAATTCTCTTCCTGTGCTGCCTCGCCCGACTTGTGAGAAAGCTTTACATTGGAAATCGTCACAGGTGCACTTGACCCCAGCTTACCAAGGTTAAACTCAAGGCAGCCATTGGGATCTGACTTCTCGTTCATCGTGAAGCTGTATGTGTAAGTCTGTTTAGCTGTTCCGATCCTTACAGTGGTGTCTGGCATGTATCTGATCCAGCCTCTGTCAGGGCCTTCCACATCCACTACGATATCTCTTTCTTCATCTGCAAAAGCGTCAAATGTAAGCTCATACTCCCAGCCCCTGTACATGGGGATGTTCTCCTGCTTAAGCTGAACAGAATATGTCTGGGATCCGGCAACTGAAGGAGTAAGCGTAATACCATTATTGCTGATGTTATAGGTACTTGCCTGATTATCGCCCTCAAGATGAAGCTTCCAGTTATCCTTATCTGCATCTGCAGATCCGTCCATTCCGATTTCTTTAGAGAAGTCACCGTTTATTACGTAGTTGCCGTTTTCATCAGCCTCTCTGTAGGTTACAGGCTCTTTTTCCGGCTTTCTGCACTCATTTTCAAGTCTCTCATATTCCTCAGCTGACTTCTGATAAACTCTTACGTAATCAATCTCATAGGACTGATCATTCATCTGTGCATAGACATCATCTGTGGGATATCCAACCCAGCTTCCGCCTACCGCAAGGTTCAGAATGATATAGAAATCCTGATCAAAAGGAGCGGGATATGTAACCTGATTGTCATCGTCTGTTCCGGTGTACCAGTCACTAGTTGAGTATACCTCTTTTCCGTCAACAAACCAGGTGATCTTACCGGGATCCCACTCAAGTGCATAATCGTGGAACTCGTCAGCAAGGTTGCCCTCAGCAAAAGAATTTCTTCCCTGGTTCTCCTTGTGTCCGGTTCCTGCACTGTATCCATAGTGTATCGTATGATAGGAAGTAGAAAGGTTCTGCCCCATTACCTCCATGATGTCGATCTCACCGCACTTTGGCCACTGTCCGTAGAGGCCTTCATCTGTTGCCATGAGCCAGAAAGCGGGAAGATATCCCTGACCCTGAGGAACTCTGGCTCTTGCTTCAAAACGTCCGTAGGTGAAATCGTGCTTGTTCTGTGTTGTTATCCTTCCGGAAGTGATCTCTCTTTGGCCAGATGAAGATCCGCCCGGAGCCGCGCTGCCGCTTCCCTCGATCACCGCCTTTGTTCCGCCGTACCAGCTCCAGTTGCTGTTATCAAGTACGCTGATCTCAACAGACCTGTCCACATCTGATGAAGCTGTCATACTAAACTCATAGTGATGTCCTTCTTCCAGTGTAAATCCTGCCTTCTGGATCTGGAAATGCCAGTTCTCTGTGCCCGGATCCGTGATCTCTATTATCGCCTTACCATCCTCATATGAAACGCTGCCCGCGCCATCGCCTGCAGCACCGCCAAACCAGCCCTCATCAGAAGCGAAGCTCTCACTAATCACTATCGGATTCTCGGGATCTGTTGTGTCCTTAAAAGAGATCTCTGAAATCTCAACTCTGGCTGCAACCGCGGTATCTTCAAAGCCATCCTTTATTGCTCCGAAATTGATCTGAAGTGTCTTGGTATCCCCTGTCTCTCCTGCATAGTCAAAACCAAATGACACATCAGTAAATTTCTGCTCAGCTTCCTCCTGCTCATCCACATCCTCTGACTGCTCAGGTTCTGTTACATGAGGCTTTATCACAAGATTCCCGTCCCTGACTTCAATGTTGCCCTCATCAAGGGATGTGTACCTCTGCAGCTCTGCGTTAACCCATCCGGGCTCGTGCTGCTCCACGTTCCAGTCATCGGTATTAAGTCCATCACCATCGAACTCATCAGACCATACAAGCTGGTAGCCTGCATCAGCGTCCGGCGCATTTGCAGGTTCCACTGCAAGTGCGTTCACAGGCAAAAGACCTGTCGTCATCGCAACACTCGTTGTTATGGCAAGCGCATTTTTTAGCCAAACCTTTTTCATCAAAACCTCCTCCAAAACCAATTATTAAAAAAGTATAAACAGTGTGTAACTGATGACTATAATAATCAAAAACTGTTCACCTTAATACCATAAGCAATGAAAAAATACCACATTCATGACATATAATATTTCTCCCCGTCACAAATGTGTTATTTTATGATAATATTCATTTTGAATAATCTACTCCGTCAGGAATTGGATAAAAGCATTCCTCTTCTTGGTACGCTTGCGCTCCTTTCGTCTGGCAGCGGTACTAATTTCGCAGACGCCTGGGATGCCCCACTAGACTCGACAGTACCTCGTCAAGTGGTCACCCATGGCTCGCACTAGGCTCTAAAAGACATCGCCAAGTGCTCTGCTCAAAGTACCGGCCGCCTCAAAGGACCTGCGAGAGAGGAATTGCTTTTATCCAATTCCTGACTCATTCAATTATTTAAATTTCTGAATCATATAAATGAAATTTTGATCAATACATAAGGGATGGGCATTGACCGGGATAAATTTCATGGGTCGCTGCAGAGGCCTCTGAGACCGCCGGTACTAAATACCTGTTCCTCAAGGTATTAGTACCGCTGCGAGGCGAGGGGAGCGCAAGCGTCCTCAAAGCGGTCCTGAAATTTATCCCGGGCAATGCACAGCCCGTATCATTCAATAAAGATTGGAGATAAGATGGAGAAACTTTTTAATCTGGATAGGGAGATGATACACAGGAATCAGAACGATGAGCTGATGTTCTACCGGCAGGTAGCTTCCGGGGATATGGAGGCCATACAGGAAAACTGCAATCAGCACCGGTTCCTTGAAACCGAGGGCGTGGGTGTACTCTCGAGGGACCCGGTTCTTAATCTCAAGTACCACTTCATTGTAACAGCTGCCCTCGTCTCAAGAATATGCACTGAAAACGGCATGGAGATGGAGATGTCTTTCCGACTAAGCGACTACTACATACAGAAGCTTGATTATCTCTTTACCGAAAAAGAGATCGAGGAATGCCACAATAAGATGGTCCTTGATTACACCAGGCGGATGAATATCCTGAAGGCTAATGCAGCCATGTC
>CAMNOS010000126.1 GCA_946546925.1 uncultured Butyrivibrio sp. | reverse complement strand
GTATTTCTTTCCGTGTTTCATCTCTCATCCTCCATCAGTCTTCTACTACAATTCCCATACTACGAGCCGTTCCTGCGATCATGCTCATAGCGCCCTCAATATCAACAGCGTTGAGGTCAGGCATCTTGGTCTCTGCAATCTTTCTAATGTCTTCCTTAGAAACGGTTGCAACCTTGGTCTTGTTAGGAACTCCTGATCCCTTCTGGATCTTAGCTGCCTTCTTAAGAAGAACTGCTGCAGGTGGAGTCTTTGTGATGAATGTGAAACTTCTGTCTGCATAAACTGTGATAACAACAGGGATGATAACGTCACCCTTATCTGCTGTCTGTGCGTTGAACTGCTTTGTGAATTCAACGATGTTTACACCATGCTGACCAAGTGCTGGTCCAACTGGTGGTGCTGGTGTTGCTTTACCAGCCTGGATCTGTAACTTAATATATCCTTCGACTTTCTTTGCCATTATGGCACCTCCTGAAAATATGTGGTCGGCGCAGAACTTCCGGATTGCAATAGTGCATTCACGGCACTGCTCCCACTCAGTGGATGGTAACTATATATTCAAGTGTCAATGCACTCAAATACCAAAATCAATCTATCTTGCGAACTTCCGCAAAACTGATCTCTACAGGTGTCTCTCTTCCAAACAGATCTACATTGATAGTAGCTGTCTGCTTGCCGAGATCCATTCTCTGAATATATCCCTTTGTATCCTTCCATACACCCGCGATGACAGCAACTTCATCACCGACATCGAAGTTGACGGAAACGACATTGGTCTTGATACCGAGGGGTTTCATCTCTGCGTCTGTAAGGGGAACCGGCTTGGATCCCGGTCCTACGAAGCCCGTTACACCACGTGTATTGCGGACAACATACCAGGTCTCGTCATTCATGTCCATCTTGACAAGTACATATCCGGGGAAGATCTTCCTCTGAACCACCTTGGACTTGTTGTTCTTGTCAGTCTCAACCACATCCTGAAGCGGAACCAGAACCTCAAGTATCTGGTCCTGAAGATGTCTGTTCTCGATGGTCTTCTCAAGGTTTACCTTGACCTTGTTCTCATATCCGGAATATGTGTGAACAACATACCACTTGGCCTTTTCTTCCTCAGCATCCCCTGCATCCTGCATATCAGCACTCTCGGCGATCTCAGATTCTGCAGTTTCTGCTTCGGCAGTTACTTCTTCTGCAGCTGATAATATCTCATCAGATACTGTCTCTGCAGAATTCTCAGCGGGCTGCTCGAGATTCATTTCCATTTCTTCTGACATATTATCTCCTTATTATTTGAAAATGGTCGTGATGTAATTCATTCCAGTTTCAAATGCAACATCAAGGCCGGCGATAAGTGCACATACAATGGCAGACACGATAACAACTGCAGTTGTCTGCCTGATGATATCATCTCTGGTAGGCCATATGATCTTGCCAAACTCTGCCTTAACACCCTTAAAGAAGCTGCCGGCTTTAGCATAAGCCCCGTTATCAACCGGTTTCCTGGCAGGCTTTTTGGAAGTTTCGGTCTTGTTCTCTACTACCTTGTTCTCTTCCATTATGTAGTCTCCCTTCCGAGGATTGATTACTTAGTCTCTTTATGTAATGTATGCTTCTTGCAGAAAGGGCAATATTTCTTCATCTCAACACGATCAGGATGTGTCTTCTTGTCCTTGGTTGTGTCGTAGTTACGGTTCTTGCAATCTGTGCATGCTAATGTGATTCTTGTACGCATTATTTCACCTCCGCGCGTTTTTGCATTGTTATCCATACCGTCGATGATTCATTGCAGCACTCGGAAACACTTCGTATCCCCTTGGAATCATCGCATTTTGCGCATAAAAAAAAGACGTATATCTTTTGTCGCTTGTCTAATATATCATAGACAAAGCGCACAGTCAACACATTTTTGTTACCATTCACTTTTTCATGCTATTTGTAGACGACTTCTCTCTGTACCAGGAAGCTTACCAGAAAGAGCAGTGTGTCTACAGGGAGCTTCACAAGAACTTCCGGAATTGAAGGCGCAAGTCTGTGGAAAAAGCTCACCAGCAGTCCGCTCAGAAGCATGATACAGACAGCAAGCACAAAATACTTAACAGCAGCATGAGCTTTCCGCCCATGTCCCTTAAATACCACCCGGTAGTTGATCATAAAGTTATAAACAGCAGAAATCACCCTCGCAAGTATCGTCGAGAGCATTATGTAGCCAATTGCAATCGCAGTATTTTTAAACACTGTACAGAAAACAGAAAACAGTACCATGTCAACCACACTCGAGGACAGAGAAGAAAAAACAAACTTCAAAAAGATCGCATATATTCTGAGCGAGTCTTTAAGAGGATTGAAGTGGCTCGATCTGTTATTCTCAAGATAGATTGTCCTTATCGGTACTTCCTTAATATTTATCCCCAGCTCTTGAGTCGCCATGAGCATGTTGGTCTCAAACTCAAATCTCTCGCCCTTCTCTGTAAGAAGGCTTCTCATGAAGGCGGAAGATATTCCGCGAAGTCCCGTCTGGGTGTCGCTTATTGAGATCCCTGTAAGAAATTTCATCACCCTGCATGTCACCTTGTTTCCAAACACTGATCTGGCAGGGATCCCTGCGCCGTCAAAGTTCCTCACCCCGAGAACGAGGGCATCGGGAGAAGACTTAAGTTCCTCCATGCACTTTTTAATATCTTCCGGAGAATGCTGACCGTCTGAATCCGCAGTCACAACTCCCATGATATCCGCGTATTCATTCAGACAATAGTTGAAGGCGCTCTTTAAAGCTCTTCCCTTCCCCATGTTGACGGCATGGCGCAGAACCACTGCTCCCTTATCCCTGACCGTATCAAAGATGCGTCCGTAGTTCCCGACATCAGATCCGTCATCCACAACCACCACAGGTGAAATCTCTTTGGCGTTTAAATCATCGATCAGCTTAATTAACTTGTCATCCGGCTCGTAGGCTGGGATTATCACCGGTATCAGTTCCTTCATCAATACAAACTCTCGCTTATCCTGTATACTTTTCCAGCCTCATACTCTCTGATCAGTCCGGAAAAGAGTTCCCTTGCTTCCCCCGTCTCATCAGCAACATAGATGTATTCGGCATGACTTGCGTCTATCTTGTCTTTAATGCTCTCTTTTGAATCCTCTCCGCAGTCATAACTGCCATACACCAGCGGCACCGGAGATGCCTCCTTGCTGATATAGGCATTGTGCACCCAGTAAAAACTGCGTCCGTCTTTAAAGACAAGCACTCTCTTTCCATGATACGAAGGATCATCAAGCGCCTTCACAATAGCTCTTCCCTCGTCTCCTACCATATCATAATATGTTTTCTCATTTTGAGAAACATCTTTTCTGTAGCCCCAAAGATGTCTGTACACCCCGCTGTAATCCGAAGCAAGAAGAACCAGCACCGCCAGGACCAGAAGGGCTGTCTGCCTGTGCTTCTTCCTGCTCAAAGCCCTCAGCCTGTTAAAGAGGATTCCGACTAGCAGATAGCTCATGCCCATGGTGAATGGCGCGCAGTATCTTGAGATTGAGATTCCCATTGCATAGGCATCCAGGTACTGGTCCTCAGTCTGGAAGATCGATATATGAGCAAGGAACACAATCCCATAGGACAAAAGAGCTGTCAGCGCCGCAAAGAAAGCCATGCCCCTGACCTCTCTTCTTCCGAGAATGTTCTTATTATACATAAGAAAAATCCCAATAAAGATAAGGGCCACTGCAGCCGCAGTAGATAAATCAAGTGTCAGATTGTGATCTGTGTGCATCGGCTCAAACAAAAAGCCCTGCACAAAAAACTTCAGCTTATCTATAGTATTGTCCGGAGCCTCAAAGGAGCCCGAAGTTGCCATTTTAATTCCGGCACCGGTCAGCTTTGCAACCCTCCTGTTAATAAGGCAGAACCCCATCCAGCTGCCAAGACAAGCGCCCGCTGCAAGAACAGAGAAGATCATCTTCCTGTCTCTTTTGCCCAAAAACATATAGAAGATAAGGGCGAAGGCCGTCCACTCAAAAGCAACCGTCTTGGTCAGAAGAAGGACGCAAGCATAGAGGGCGATCCTTCCGAAATAAAAGGTATCGCCATGGCCGGCGCTGTCATAGATGGCAAGAAGAAGCGCCCCGTACACGACAGCCATCGTCACATCAGCGGGAGTTCCATAATAAATTATTCCGTTGAATATTCCCGGAAATAGCATCACAGCCGCAAAAGAAAGAGCCGTAAGACAGAGTCTTCCGATCACGGAAAATCCCGCCTCGTCAATGTAATCCTTTATCCTTGCCATAAGAGGCATCAGAAAAACGCAGTTCAGCGCGAAATACCCGGCAAACTGAAGACTCTCTTTGTAAGCAGCCAGGGATATCTGCAGAAACAGCCATTTAAAAAGCGATGTCACAGGCGGATAGTCCCCAAACTCCGGCGATACGTTGCCATACTTTCCGGGAAATCCATCCATAAAATAGATCTGCTTTGCATCCGATGACCAGAAATTGATGTCATCCCACCAGGTAAATACCTGTCCGCTCGTCGCAATCGATACGCCGGCTACAGCAAGGACAAACATGATAAGGACAGGATCAGAAAGCGCGGAAGTAAGTCCCTTTAGCCTAGTGGTAAATGCGCCTTTTTCTTTTCCCGATTCCTTAACACCCCTGAAGCATATAAACAAGACAGCAAAAGCTGCGACAAAAACCATACAGGGAAGTGCCCTGAAAAAAGCCAGAGCATAGAGGCACATGATAAGTACCGCGCTGCAAAGCGCAAGGCAATCACAAACATTCTTTTTATATTCAGAAGCCATCCACGCAGACATCAGAAGGACAGCTGCCACCACTATATAAAACATCCCATTACTCCTTTAATTCTTTCAACATAATACTATAAATTTCTTAAATAATCATAAAAATGATAAATAAAATCATTTTTACGTTGACATTTGACCTTGTTTGGATAAAATGAAAGTAACTAAACGTGGCTTCATATGCCCTCGTGCGACTGATACCAATGGAATGGTAGAGAAAAGGACTCGTACGTTAATCAAGGAAGAAAGGAGGGGCATGATGGCTGGCATTTCTCTAAATGGTGCTTACAACCATTTCATACAGGATTATTTATCCAAAGATGTGTCACAGGCTGACGCTCACCGCAAGGATGAGCTTCGGGATGTGTATAAGTCGATTGCAAAAATCAACAAAAATTCCCCTCTTTATCTTTTAACAGATGATGATACGTCGAGAAACGATGCTATTGAGATTAAGGAAAAAGCACGTCGTCTTCAGGGCAGTATCAAGAACCTGAGCGATCACGAGGACAAGTCGTCTCTCAATCACTCTTCTGCCTTCACGACAGATGAGGATAAGGTTGATGCGTCCTATATAGGCAAAACTCCCGAACAGGATATCGGCAATATAGGTTTTGACATAGAAGTTTCGCAGCTGGCGCAGAGCCAGGTAAACAGGGGGGTCTTCCTTCCAAAGGATGCCTCCGGACTTCCCGCAGACAATTATGCCTTCGACGTAAGGATCGAAGGGCAGGAGTATGAATTCCAGTACAGCATCTACTCCAATGACAAGAACATAGATGTCCAGCACAAACTTGAGACACTTATAAATAAGGCAGGCATAGGTCTGACCGCCAGCGTCATCGAAGATGGCAGCAGATCCGCACTGGAGATATCCTCCACGCACACTGGTCTTAAGAGCGGTGAAATAAGTCAGTTTGAGATCTTCGAGTCCACGAGCGGGCTCACCACAGGTTCCGTCGAATATCTGGGACTTGACCAGGTTGCAGCACCTGCTGCCAATGCCCACTTTACTCTGAACGGCGAAGAGAGGGTCTCAATTGCCAATCACTTCACAGTAGGCGGCAAATTCGACATGCACATAAAGTCTGTCACTGACGGTGAACCGATACATGTAGGAGTCAAGAAGGACAACGAAGCCCTGATGAATCATGTAACTTCACTGATAAACAACTACAACTCCTTCGTTGAAGATGCATCCGGAATTACCGATAAGAAATTCAAGAGCGCCAAGCTCAGATCAGAGATCGTGGGAATCGCCCAGGCTCACCTCTCAAAGGCAGCCGACATCGGCATTGAGCTGGAACCCGGAGGCACCCTCAAAATTGATGAGGAGCTCCTTCGGCAGGCAGTTTCAGGAAGCAGCGCATCAGAGTCGCTTCAGCCGGTCAACAACTTTGCCGACAGCCTCATCACCAAGACCAAAGAGATCTCGGTTGATCCCATGAAGTATGTGGATCGCCCCGTGGTCAACTACAAGAACCCCGACAGCCGCGACTACTCCTCACCGTATATCACAAGCGAGTACTCCGGCATGATGTTCAACAACTACTGCTAAGCAAAAACAAGGAAGCACTCATCTCACTTAAAAGAGAAATCGGGCTTCCTTTTTATTTACATATCATCCCTCGCTTCTGCTCATGTCAAGGGCTTCTCTCACAATCTGATCCATGTTGTAGTACTTGTACTGACCAAGTCTTCCGCCGAAGAGAACATCAGGGAGTTCTTTAGCCAGCTCCTTGTATCTGGAGTAAAGGGCGTTGTTCCTGTCGTCGTTCATCGGATAGTAGGGCTCGTCGCCGTGGTTCCAGGTCGCAGGGTACTCTCTTGTTATTATGGTTCCCTTGCCCGTGCCGTACTCAAAGTGTTTATGCTCTATGATCCTGGTGTACGGAATCTCTCTTTCCGTGTAGTTCACAACCGCATTCCCCTGGTAATTATCCACATCCGGAAGGTCCTGAGTCTCAAATTTAAGGGATCTGTATTCAAGATTTCCAAGCTTGTAGCCAAAGAACTCATCAATCATTCCGGTGAAAAGGATCTTCCTGAAGGTATCTCCCTTGACCGATGTAAACGGCTGCCTGGGAGCGCCATCTTCAAGCTGAACAAACTCATAATAGTCGCACCCTGTAAGTACCGTGATCCCATCAAACATCTTCTCCACCATTGCGGTGTACCCCCCGATGGGTATCCCCTGAAATCTGTCATTAAAATAGTTGTTGTCGTAGGTGTATCTCATGGGAAGCCTCTTAATGATAAAGGCCGGAAGATCTTTGCAGTCTCTTCCCCACTGCTTCTCGGTGTAGCCCTTAACAAGCTTCTCGTAGATATCCCTTCCCGCAAGGCTCAGAGCCTGCTCCTCGAGATTGTCGGCAGTAAAAGAGTCCGTCCCTTTTTCACTCTTCATCCTTGAGATCTCTTTGTCTGCCTGCTCCCTGATGATCGACATGGCCTCGGAAGGAGTCTTAATCCCCCACATCCTGCTGAAGGTATTCATGTTAAAAGGCAGGTTATAAAGTTCATCCTTGTAAACAGCAACAGGGCTGTTGATGTAGTTGTTGAACTCCGAAAACTCGTTCACATATTCCCAGACCTCCCTGTCGGAAGTGTGGAAAATATGGGCGCCGTACTTGTGAACATTGATGTCCATGCGCTTTTCTGTGTAGATATTGCCCGCTATGGTATCTCTTTTATCGATGACCAGCACACTTTTGCCGCGCCTTTTCATCTCTCTTGCAAAAACCGCTCCAAAAAGGCCGGCACCAACTATAAGATAATCATAATTCATTCCTTAAGTCCTCCCTCAAAAGTCGTGCAACAAAAAAGCTTCGCTGACTATTATAACAAATCAGCGAAGCCATTTCA
>CAMNOS010000125.1 GCA_946546925.1 uncultured Butyrivibrio sp. | reverse complement strand
CAATCCCTGCAACCCGTGGAAATGGATTGCAGGGATCTGAATCTTACTTAAATCTTCTTGCCAATACCTTAAACTTAACGGTCTTAGTACCTCCGTAGGCACCTTTTCCTACGATAGTAACGGTCGCATTGCCTACTTTGGTGTTGTCTGCATATACAACATCGTAATCAACACCCTTCGTAAGTTTGGTGGTCTTCTTTGAATCGGAGTATACTTCCATCGTATCCTGAGTAACCTCGGCTCCGGAGAAGTATTTGTTTGTCACACCAACTACCGCTGCCTTAGTGATCTCATTGGCATAAATCCTGAATTTAAAGGTTTTCAAAGCATCAGCCACATCCGCGTTGTCATAGTTGCCGACGGCTGTTATTACTATGGCCGGCGGATTGGGAGCATCGATCTCAGCGATATTTTTGTTGTTGATATAGGTCACTGTGTAGTCCTTGCCGACCTTCAATGCCTTATTAGTATCATTGTCGATAACAGTAACCTTGGGTTTACATTCAGAACCGTTTTTGCTCTTTATATCAGCCACAGTGATAGTGCAGGTATCTGTGCTTAATGTCTTTTTGCCGATCGTGAATGTCCCACTTACAGTACCCTTATAAGCCCCCTTACCTGTTACCTTCCAGACAGGCTTCTTGGGCGCTGTCTCTCCTGCGGCATTGATATTGTTAGAGCATTTAACTGTATAATCCTTGTCTCTGACAAGTGTAATAGCTCCGCCATCAACAACTGCAGATACAGTAATCTCTGGTTCAATCTTGGCTCCGCTGTACTCAAGTCCTTCAGTTTCCGCAGAAACTGTGAATATCGTCGTATCACTGAGGTCAAGCTTACTGCCTGCGCTGTATATTCTGAAGCGATAGGATGCCGATCCGCTGTAATTGCCCTTGAATCTGACTGTGGCATCCTGAAGCTCTTTTGCAGTGTTTCTTGTAAACTCAACCGTGTAGTCAGTACCCTTTTTGAGGGTTGCCTTACCGTATTTTACAGCAGGCTTAAGAGCTGCTGCGGTTACGCCTTTTGCTGAATCCTTGATATCTGCCTGATTTATTGTGACATCTGCCAGCGTAAGCTCAAGTGGTTCGATAGCAAAGGTCTTTGTAATACTTCCGCTGTAATTGCCCTTAAACTTAACAGTGTAAGAAGGAGCAGTACTGGAAGCCTTCTTGTTGTTCTTGTAGCTTACAGTATAGTCTTTCTCAGGAATGGTCTCTCCAGTTGCCTTATCAACTGCTGTGATCTCGGGCTTGAAGGCAGTACCTGAATAAATAAGTGCTGTACTGTCCTTAAGAGAAAGTTCTACCTGTTCTTCACCGGCACCGGTCTTAACAGGTTTAGCGGTAATCTTGAATGTTGTATTCTTCCAAAGCTCGCCATAGCCATTCTTACCGTGAACAGCAACTGTGGCCTTGCCAACATTTACATTATTGCTGTATTCCACAACGTAATGAGATGGATCCACCAAAGTCCTGTCGGTCTTTGATCTGAACACCTTAACTTCTGGGCGAAGCTCACTTCCTGTGTACTCTATCTGAGAAGCAACTTCTACAACCGCCTTGGCAAGTTCAGTACCTTTCCCGACAATGTTATAGACTGATTCTGCTTTGCCGGAGTAATTGCCGATACCGGTTATGGTA
Organism: uncultured Butyrivibrio sp.; assembly: GCA_946546925.1. Lineage (GTDB taxonomy): Bacteria > Bacillota > Clostridia > Lachnospirales > Lachnospiraceae > Butyrivibrio. The sequence goes on along the minus strand of CAMNOS010000125.1, from coordinate 6,048 downwards.
ACCTTTACTTCACCGATCTCGACAGGATCAGCAGGTGCATAGGTTAAGGTATAATCCGTATTCTTCTTAAGGGTCAGAGTCTTTGTGCCTGTGAAGAATTTAATAACAGGTTTTGACAGATTTGTTTTGCCGGTATACTGCCTGTCACTGAGGTCTACGGTAAATCCGGGTTCCATAGCCGAGCCGTCACCAATGCTGCGCTTTAAGATATCAAAGGTGATATTCATGGTGTTGGCATAAGCGCCTTTACCCTTGACCACAACTGTAGGTGCCTTACTATCATCTTTGGAGGCAGCATTTATATTATTCTTATAGGAAAGAGTGTAGTCCTCGTCTTTCACGAGAGTCATGCCGTTATATCTGATGACAGGCTCGGGAGTGATCTGAGAACCGGTATAGGTCTGAGGTTCTATTGCTGAATATGTGTAGGTTTCTTCTCCATCACCGCTTGTTTCAATCCTGGTAACTTCCCAATTGACAGAAACCGTGCCGTCGTAATTGCCGGCGCCTGTAGCAGTTATGGTATATTTACCAAAGTCGGAAGATGACCGAACCGATGATGCATCGATCGTATAATCACTGTTCTCAACGAGAACCTTATCAAAATCGCTGTCTTTTACAGTAAGTATGGGCTTATACTCTTTTCCTGCCGGAATATCTCCCTCAACTTCATAATGATCCGGCTCAAGAGTGATCATGCCATCAGCAAGCGCTTTAGGGCTTATTGTGAAGTCGCATGATCCCGCATATATCGACTTATCGGTTGTATATACCACAGATACGGAGTATTTACCGGCCTGAGTAGGCTTCTGGCTGCTTGTCTCATATACAGCTCCGCCCCTTAATGTTCCTCCATACAGTACTTCAAGTACTCCTGCTTCAACAGGCTGAACGAATACAGGATCAGCTACTGTTTCGCCATAAGAAACACTTTGAATTGCCACCTCAAGAGGAATACTCTCCTTGCTGTCTACGTAAACAGCAGTTTCAAGCACAACGGACTTATAATTGTCATTTCCTGCAACACTTATGTTCACGATAACAGGGTCAGAAAGAGCTTCGTTCCCGGACGTAAATACTCCTTCTGCAGAAATACTGCATTCGTGGGCTTCGCCCTTTATTGAATAAGTGACATCTCCTATGGGCTTTTCAGGAGTGATACTTACAGTATTTCCACCCTTAAATACGCGATATGAACTGTTTATAGAAGCAGTGTTATCGGCCTTTTCAATTTTAAAGGTCTTGATAGCGGTACCGCTGAATCTGTCTTTTCCATTGACAGTAACTGTGGCAGTTCCTGCATTGGTATTATTGGAGATGGCTACTGTATATTGCTCGCCTTCTGTAAGGACGATACCCTCATAGGTCACTGAAACTTCCGGATTTATTGCCTGTCCGGTGTAAACCTGGTCAGGTATGTCTGAGATCATATCCGCAGTGATCACAAGCTCCGATGGTTCACAAATAACGGCTACTCCATCATTATTCAGGCCTATGCTGTATTCTCCGCCGTCATAGCTCATGTAATAAACATCTGCTTTTGTTATGTGATAGTCTTTAGAGTGATCCGATTCATCTACAAGTCCATAAGCAACTTCCGCGCCAAGTTCCTGATCTGAAAATGCAAGATTGGCTCCCTTTGTCAATGGTCCAGTAAGAATCACGTTTCCAGGTATATTAGATCTTCTGTAATATGGTGCATCAGGATCAGAATAATCCATGGCTCCGTTATTATAAATCTGCGCAGCACCTGACACACTGGGAATAAGACCCCAAAAGCCAAATGAATCATTTTGGGTTATTACTCCTCCTGACATTCTAAAATAAGAGGCATCCCAACTATTATCCCAATCAATGGCACAGGCATTATCAGTTATAGTTCCTCCGGACATGGCTACATGACCATATTCAATATATATTCCATTTTTAAAATTACTGATAGTTCCGCCGCTCATCGAAAGCTTCGCGTCACAGTCACGATATCCACCGGTATATATTCCTATTCCTCCGGAATTACCAAGAAGATTTCCGTCTTCCAGGCACAGCTCTCCCTCTGCACGGATCAAAGCTGTTAAGCCTTCGCTGACAGAATTAGTTACCGGAGCACCGCCGGTAATAACGCCTTTCTTTTCCTCGCTCGAGTCCTTAAGTGTAAGTTTTCCTCCTTCTTCAACAACGATCGCGTTCAGAACTTCAGCTTCTGATTCATCTATTTTCGTTACTGAACCAAGTGCTCTGTCAATGGTATGACCTGCAAGGTCAATTGTAGCATCTACGCCTTCAGGCACATATAGTGCTTTATCTAAGTATGGACTTAGTTCACAGACGACATCCTTATCCAGTGTAATTGTTACAGAACCGCCACTACCTGCATTTTTTAATTTGTCTCGGAGAGATTCCCACTCCGAAACCCCCGTCATACTCATAACAGCCTTGGGCATCTCACCGCTTCCATCGAAAATAACTTCAAACAGTGCATTGTCTGGATGGAATTTGCCGGCATCGGCAGCTGTCAATTTGTACCCGGTGACAGGTTCCTGTGCATATTCGTCCGCTAATTGCCCAACTATCCAGTAATCATTTTCAATGTACTGACAGGAAAGATTTATATCAGCATCGTCCAAAAGTCTTCCTGTAACCGTAATCAGATTAATCTGCGCAGGTGTATCTCCAAAAGGATTATCCAGAGAAGGAGCCTTAAGATCACCTCTTATGCCACCGGTACGTTCAAATCTATTCTCAGCATTTATCGCACCATATATATAATTGTCCCTAATAACAGGATTTCCACTGACGCAAAGAAGTGCCGCTGCGCAAAGTCCGCCTGTGCCATCAGTGGATATATTGTCTGTAATTCTTCCCCCGCTTATATTGACATCTGAGGCATATACACCACCGCAGTTATCTGAAATTTCTCCACCGGACATATTGAATGTGAGATCATAATCGCCGTATACACCGGCACCTGCATTTCCGAAGATTTTACCTCCGGTCATATTGATGGTACCAGTGCCTGTGACTGCATATCTTTCATTATTGGAAATATTACCGCCCTGTAAATTAAGGACACCTGAAGACAGTGTAATTGCATCATCGCTCCAAAGACCGCAGGTTGTTATTGTTCCGGTCTTTTTCTCACTGCTGTCCTTTACAGTGAGATTTCCCGAGACTCTGAGTCCTGTTAAGGAGTCAAGAAGGTGACCGTTAAGATCAAGCACAGCATATCTTCCTGAGCTAAGGCTGATCGCACTTGATACGTCTTCTGCAGATCCCGATTCAAGATTTTCAAGATAATAATCGTCATCGAGAGTTATGAGTGTCGGTGACTCTTCATCTGTACTTGCGCTGTCAAACTGTGCCTGCAATACACGCCACATAGATGCAGGCTTTAGTTTTCCATAATTACCGGGAATAAAGCCATAACTATTCTTCTTTGCATAATCACTTTTTCTGTTATCAATTGTAAGCTTTAGACAGTCAGACATTGTCAGGCCATCATAATTGGAAAAAACAATGTCATCATAGATATAAGTTACACCAATGGAAGCCGGATCATTTAGTTTTCCATCAATGAATATTTTTCCGACTACATTTTTTTCCTTATCACCACTATAATTGCCCTGAATATACGGAGAACCCTTGACATGTATTCCGTCTTCTGCGGTATCGTAATTTGCCTGCACAATTCCCGCCCCATTGTTTCCTGTGATCCGACCACCATACACATTGAGTTTAGAATAATCGCCCAAATAGATTCCCCGATCTCCACCGGTAATCATACCTGTTCCGGCACTTTCTTCTGTTTCACTTCCGTCAATAATAGTCAGAGCCGCATAGTTCTCTGCCACCCTGATAACAGTTCCCTTACCGTTTCTGTCTATCTTGTGTCCGTTAAGGTTTAATGTCATAGTTTTCCCTTCAGGAACAACAAGGGTGTTTGAAGTGGAATATGGATCGTCACAGATGATGTCCTTATCAAGAACAATCTCATCTTCATCAGCAAACTGTTTCTTAAGCTCATCCCAGTCAGATGAAACTTTTTTCTTATATGTCAACTGATTATCTTCTAAAACAAGTTCATATAATTCATTGTCGCAGCTGAATTTAGCAGCATCATCAGCTGTAAGTGTATAGGCATCAAACTCTCCTTCGCCTGAACTGCCCTCAACTGCTTTGGCCCCGCCATCAGCAGTTATACCTACAAATGCATCGCTTGGAAGCTTCGATGTTACTACAACAGGGGTATAAACATTGCTCTCAATTCCATCATACGTATTGCCGCTGATTGTTCCACCACCGTAATAAAAAGTGACGTCCGACACTCCTGCACCTGTGGAGGGTGACGTGTTTCCGGTGATGATGCCTCCGTTCATCACAAATATTCCGTAGCCGGTGACTCCTACCGTGCTATCGGTAATCAAGCCCCCGTTCATTACAAAGCGTCCATTAGGACCAAATTGTTCGGGAATGCCAATTGTAACTCCGGCACTTTGAGATCCTCTGATGGTTCCGCTTTCCAGCGTGACATTTCCATATGCACCTATACCTACTGCCGAGCGGATTTCTCCACCGGATTTGCTGTCCCTGATAACAAGGTTACCGGAATTAATGGTAAAGTCAGGGCATTCTATATAATGTCCGTTGAGATCCAAAACTGCATAAGTATCGTAGTAATCTCCCAGAGACCAGCCATCCTTGGTACTTGCATATTTATTGAATGTATAGTCCTGCTCAAGGGTTATCAGTGTAGGATTCTCTGCATCTTCGCTAAGTTCAATGTCAAAGGGCTCATCCCCGTCACTATCTGCAAATTCAGTATTCTTAACGCTGATACTCATGTCATCATAATTAGTTAACAGGAGTTCGATACTCTCTTCTGTTTCAAAAGCGCCGCTGAGATATACTGTAAACTCTTTATCCTCATTGTGCTCTACAGAAACTCTGCTTTCTTCATCTTCTTCGACGATGACATATGCATTGCGTATCTCTTCTGTTATGTCCAGAGCCTTTAAAATTTCCTGAAGCGGCACACTGTTCTTACCCGTGACTGAATACTCATTGCCATCATATGAAAAGACAACTGTAAAACCCTCAAGGGATGGGTCGTCATTTAGCGACAAAAATTCATCAGAGGCATTCTCCAACCCAGCCAAGTCGTCCGTTGTCTCGTCTATAGTCTCTTCATCTTCCGACATTATCTCTTCTTCAAGATATGACTCATCTTCTTCAGATGACTCCAACTCATTTTCATCAAACAAAAAAGTCCCGTCATCAACCGGAACTTCGTCAGATTCATCCATATCAAAATAAGCATCCTCAGATGTCTCAGATGCCTCAAAGCCGCTCTCAGCCTCTATTTCAGGGCTTTCGCCGTACCCCCCCCCGATTTTCCGGAAGGCCATCTTCAGCTTCTGCCGCATAAACATGTGCAGGAAGACTGCTAATAGCAAGTACAGTTGAAAGCGCCATTGCTGAAAGACTCTTTAAAAATGTTTTATGTCTCTTCATTCCAATCACCATAAGCTTTCGTAAATCAAGTCAACAGTTACAAAATAAAAAAATTAGTGATCACTGATATAGCGTGTAAGCTATATTATAATTAACGATATATCGATTTTCAAATAAAAAAACAATAAACTTTAGTCAAAACTGCCCGGAGCAAAACATGTCAGCGACCGCCTGCCGGATGCTGAGCTTGTGCTCTATGACACCACAAGTGACATCTGTGAAGCGTTGCTTGCCGGGAAGATCGATGCCTACGCAGAGTGCGATGCCATTGCCATGATGGCCGAGAATCCTTCACTGACCTGCCTTGATGAACCAATCTCCGATGTTGTAACAGGCGGATCCGTCTTCTCCAAAACTCCTGCCGGTAAAGCCCTGAGTGACGAATTCAGCGACTATATACGTGAACTGTATCTAAAAAACAAACTCTCCTCAGTTCATGTCAAATAGCAGGAGTAATTATCCATCGAATGACATATCTGGGAGGGTTTGTTTTGTATTAATCAATGCGCTTAAGAATAAGCGCATTTGCACTAAAGCTCA
>CAMNOS010000124.1 GCA_946546925.1 uncultured Butyrivibrio sp. | reverse complement strand
ACTAGAACTTGATCTTCTTGCTCTTAAAGTCCTTCTTCCTGCGGTTGTATCTGATGCGATCGCTTCTTGACGGGTGGCTTCCGCCGGAGAAGATGTTGGAGAGGACAATCCCAAGTATGGTGAAGATGATCACCACGGCCAGAGCGATGATAAACAGATATATGATGTTGATATAAAGGGTTCTGCTGCTAGCAGGTCCTTCGTCGGCTTCGGACTGCGTGGCCTTGCTGTAGCAGATGTAGGAGTGACCGATGTTCGCGCCTCCAAGCGTATAATCCACGCGGGCTATAGCCTCTGGGCGCAGGGTCTTTTCTTCATCGGACAGGTCGTACTCGAAGCTGTATCTGGTGTCTTCAATGGTCACTGTCTTGGGCAGGATAATCCTGCTGTCTCTGTCGAGTTTAAGGATGGTCCCGCTTCTTCCGAAGATGTCGTTGTCTGACTCGAAGAAAAGAGCATCATCAGGCATGTAGCGGGTATCCTCATCCATGATGTTGAGGGACTCGAAATTGTTAAACCCATAGTCAAAGAGAGTCACGGTATCTGTGAACTGGGCAGGGGATTCCTCCATGAACACGATAGTGATGAGTCTCATGCCATCCCTCTCAGCACAGGTCACAAGAGTCTCGCGGGCAAGGTCTGTGTATCCCGTTTTGCCGCCGAGAATTCCTTCGTAGGACACTTCTCCCGTGATGAGCTTGTGCTTGTTGTTCAGATAGAAGTCATCTGGCTGGGTATCTGTTGCCGTGAAGTGATATCTGGGAGTGTTCCCGACCTTTCTGAGCACTTCGTTGTCAAAAAAGGCTCTGGAAATAAGCGCCAGGTCGTAGACGCTGGTGTAGTGGTTCTCGTCCTGAAGACCGTTGGTGTTGGCAAAGTGCGTGTTGGTGCACCCAAGCTCCCGGGCTCTTGTATTCATCAGCTCGACAAAAGAGTCGATGGAGCCACTTACGTGCTCGCCCACAGCGTTGGCAACTTCGTTGGCGCTGCCCACCATGATGCCGTAGAGCGCCTGCTCAAGGGTGATGGACTGGCCTACATCCATGCCGATGTTGGAGCCGCCCTTTGGCACGCTGAAAACAGCATCATTTGAAAAAGTTACGGTATCCGAGAGAGATGCATTTTCAACTGCCAAAAGACAGGTCATGATCTTGGTAGTGCTGGCGGGATACAGCTCCTCGTGGATGTTCTTGGCATAGAGGATGGTGCCGGTGCCCGCTTCCATCACGATGGCTGATTCTGCCGTGATCTCGGGTCCGTGTGGCCAGGAGGGTATCTCATTGGTCTGGATTGGGAGCTCTTTGCGCAGCTGGGCAGCCTCTTCATTGCTTGTGGCAAGGACCTGTGCGCAAGGGGCGCAGGAAAAGAGAACGCAGCTAAAGAGCACGCACAGCAGTGTTCGGAATATGAAGTTATGCAGCTTATTATTATGGTTCATGTCTATAGTCTTATTCGAAATTTGATGGATTCTTTTGTCGTATCATTAGTATAACAAACCTGTTGTTCATATCTTCTTATATGATTTCATACTTTTTGTAATTCCCGACTCATCCCGGTCAATGAACATGCCCGTACTATTCGAAAAATCTTGATTTCCGAATTTTTTCATGAATTCAAGCTAATAATATCATAATTTACACGAAGGTGGTTTCGAATTTAGAATTATGGTACAATTCTTTTATAGTAATTACAGGCAGGATAAGAAATGCGTTTACGTAACATCGCAGGATCAAGGGAAGTCATTGCAGAAAGTGACTTCACCCTGAAGGACCCGGAGAAGATGAAGGGTCTTTTTAAAAAAGAAGTATTTGGAAATGACAATCCCATCCGACTTGAGATTGGAATGGGCAAGGGGCGCTTTCTCATGGACTTGGCGCAGCTTAATCCCGATATCAATTACGTGGGGATTGAGAAGTACTCAAGCGTGCTTCTTCGCGCGATCCAGAAGCAGCAACAGCTTCTTTTGCCCAATGTCATTTTTATCAGGATGGATGCGGAGTATATAACAGATGTATTTGCTCCTTCCGAAGTGGACAGGATTTACCTGAATTTCTCGGATCCCTGGCCCAAGGACAGGCACGCCAAGAGGCGCCTTCCTTCCAGACAGTTCCTTGAGAGGTACGACAGGATCCTTGTTCCTGAGGGGGTAGTGGAGTTTAAGACCGACAACCGGGACCTCTTTATGTTTGCTCTCGATGAGATAGAACCTGCCGGGTGGCATCTTGATGCAGTCACCTATGACCTTCACAATGATGAGGCGATGAATGCAGGCAATGTGATGACGGAGTACGAAGAGAGGTTCTCTGCAGCCGGCAACCCAATATACAAGTACATTATAAGCAGAAAGGGGAGTAACTGATGGACTACACATTGAACACCGCAAATTTCGAAGAAGAAGTGCTTAAGAGCAAGCTGCCTGTACTGGTTGATTTTTCTGCAGACTGGTGCGGCCCTTGCAAGATGATGGCTCCGATGATTGACGAGTTTGCTGAAGAGTACGAAGGGGAGCTCAAGGTTGGTAAGCTCAGCGTGGATCTTTCACCTGAAATAGCACAGAAGTACAATGTTATGTCAATACCGATGTTCGCGTTTTTCAAGAACGGACAGGTTGTTGAGACCGCCGTCGGAGCACTGGACAAGGCTAAATTACAGACGATCATCGACAAGGTGCTGGCTTAATAGGCCAGCACTTTTTCCGATTGTACCTGTGGAGTGATTGTTGTGGCTGATAAGATAACCAGATTTGAAGATTATGTTAATAAGGAAGGCAGGCAGGTTCATGATGATATGCCGGCAGAGGGGCAGTCTGAGCCTTCGGAGAAAAAGGCCAGGGGCTTTGAGAAGTCTGAGTTTGCAGGCCAAAGAGCTGAAGGTAATGAGAAGCCCGAGCAGGGACTGACGCAGGAGATCCTGAGCATCGAGATCGAGGATCCCGTGCAGTTCTTCACTGAGGAGGAGCGGCAGGAGTACTATGCCCAGATGCGCAGGAAAGAGACTGAGGACCGCATTAAGAGGAGGACTGAAGAAGAGCGCGCCGCCTTGCAACGGGAGCGGGACAAAGAAAGCTCGGATTCCGGGAATAAGCCGTCGCATGATGCTGCGGCAAGGGAAGATCGACTTGACAGCAAACGCCCGAAGAGTGATGACAGACGGGATAACGAGCGAACACTGAGGGATAGAAGACGAAGACCTGACCCCGAAGTATATGATGAACACGATGAGGATGAATATGACGAGGGTTTTGACGAGGATGAGTACATCGATGATGATGACGGTGATGAGACATCCGGCGTCAACATGGACCTTGTGGTCCGGATTGCCTCTGTGATAACGGGGCTCCTCATTCTTGCCTTCATAGGTATTGCGGTTAAGGTGAAAGTTTTTGACAGATACTTTGCCGCCGATCCGGACGAGACACAAACAGTTACAGTTTCTCTCCCTGCAGGATACACCGCAATGGACGACACTGTTGTCGTCTCGGGTGCATCGTCACTGAACCTCAGGACAGTTCCCAGTACCGGAAGTGATGAATATATCGCCACGGCAGTAGATGAGGGAACGGAGCTTAAGAGGATCGCAGTGAGCGAAGACGGGAAATGGGCCCTTGTTGAATACAACGGGCAGCAGCTCTACGTGTCAATGAAGTACCTCAAGGTGAAGTGATGAAGGCTCTTCATCAGGAGTGGAGATATCTGTAGAATTTATCGAGAGCTTCAGACAAGCTGTCTGTGGTGCGGACGCACAGTTCCACCTGATCGAGGAGGCGCGCTGTATCTTCAGCGGATATGCTTTTGCCTGCGCCATCCACTTCCGGCGAGGAGACATCAATCTCTTTGGCACTGCCATTTGCAGAGTATTGAAGTATAGCTGCAGCAGAAGACGCCTCAAGACTTCGGCAGTCCATGTTGACAAGGAGCATCTGGTGGAAGTCTCTGACGCATTCATACAGCGCAGGGTACTTTTTGGATACAAGAGAAAGCTCATCAAGGATCTGTTCCCTGGCCTGAAGGCAGAAAAGGGTATAGACAGCCTCGGTTATCTCGGGCGGCTCGATCTCATCTTCGTAGGAGCCGTCCTCATAGTTGTCCCTGGTGGCGAAGTACTCGCAGATCTCCTGGACCAGAGCGCCGATGCGGTTGTTGTCATATAGTTTTTGAAGTTCTTCCAGAATTTTTTCTTCCATATGGATATTTTATCATACTTAGGTAGTGTAAAGTACATTAGGAAAACAGTAGACCGTCCTAAGGGATCCACCGCAAGCGGTACCACTTAGGACCAATTCAGGAGCATAAGACATGAAGATTGGTATCTTTGATTCCGGGATAGGGGGACTATCGGTACTTCACGAGGCCATGCATCTTCTCCCGGATCAGGAATATATCTTTTACGCAGATACAGAGCACGTGCCCTATGGGCTCAAGACGCCGGAGCAGATAACAGGTTATGCCAAAGAGATCACGCAGTTTCTCATCGGGCAGGGCGTCGATGCAATAGTAGTTGCCTGCAATACGGCAACAAGTGTCGCCATCAGGGAGCTTCGGCGAACCTTTGATATCCCGATCCTCGGAATGGAACCGGCAGTCAAGCCGGCGGTGGAGGGAACGGAAGGCAAGCGCATAATGGTCATCGCAACTCCCGTCACCATAAGGGAGGACAAGTTAAAAGACCTGCTTCACCGGGTGGACGAAAATCACAGAGTGGACCTTCTGGCAATGCCCCGGCTCGTGGAGTTCGCGGAGCGGGAGGAATTCGAGAGCAGTGAAGTCTATTCTTATATAGAAGAGCAGTTCTCAGGCTTTGACAAAGATGAGTACTGCGCTCTGGTGCTTGGATGCACCCATTTCAATTACTTCAAACCCGCCTACAGGAAGTATTTTGGCAGCGAGACCCTTCTTATTGACGGCAACCGTGGCACCGTCCGGCACCTGGCGGATGTGCTCTCATTAAATATATCACAAGATTTTGACAATCAGATCAGAGATGAACACAATATATTGTGCCCGCACAATATCAGATATTTTTTCTCCGGCAAAAAAATATCGGACGAAAAGACGCTCAAACACCTGAAAAGACTGCATTTGCGCCTTGAAGAGGTGAGAAATATTTAGGCTTGAATTTCACAATATAATGTATTATTATATTTATGTAACCACAAGATATAGTTGTTCTTGTGGCTACATTTTCGTTTGACAGGACAATTATAAAGGGGGTTTTTATGAAGATCATAAAGAGAAGCGGAAAAGAAGTTGCTTTCGACGGAAGTAAGATTGTCGCCGCCATTGAAAAGGCCAATCAGGAGGTCACAGAGGAAAAGAAGCTGACGGATGGCCAGATCAGCGACATCGAGAGAGCTGTTGAGAAGCAGTGCGCATCTCTTACCCGTGCAGCCAGCGTCGAGGAGATCCAGGACATGGTCGAAGACGGCCTTATGAAGTCAGGCAAGTTCGAGGTTGCAAGGAAATATATCACATACCGTTACAAGCACGCGCTGGTGAGGAAGTCCAACACCACAGACGAGCAGATCATGGCTCTTATCGAGTGCAGCAACGAGGAGGTCAAGCAGGAGAACTCCAACAAGAACCCCACTGTCAACAGCGTACAGAGGGATTACATGGCAGGTGAGGTGTCCAAGGACATTACGAAGAGATTTCTTTTGCCTGATGATGTAGTCAAGGCCCATGAAGAAGGAATCATCCACTTCCACGACGCCGACTACTTCGCACAGCATATGCACAACTGCTGCCTTGTTAACCTTGAGGATATGCTGCAGAACGGAACCGTTATCTCAGAGACCATGATCGAGCGTCCCAAGAGCTTTTCCACAGCCTGCAACATCGCAACACAGGCGATCGCCCAGATTGCAAGCTCACAGTACGGCGGACAGAGTATCACTCTCTCCCACCTTGTTCCTTTCGTTGATGTCAGCAGACAGAAATTCAGGAAGGAAGTTGCTCTGGAGTTTGAGACTGCAGGCATGAAGGTCAACAAGAAGCAGGTCGACGAGATCGCAGAGATGCGTGTTAAAAAAGAGATCGAGAGAGGCTGCCAGGTGATCCAGTATCAGGTCATCACCCTTATGACCACCAATGGCCAGGCGCCTTTTATCACAGTATATATGTACCTCGACGAAGTGCCTGAGGGCCAGATGAGAGAAGACCTTGCCATGGTCATCGAGGAGATGCTCAGGCAGAGGATCTATGGCGTCAAGAACGAGAAGGGTCAGCTCATAACACCCGCTTTCCCGAAGCTCATCTACGTGCTGGATGAGGACAACATTCACGAGGATTCCAAGTACTGGTATCTCACAGAGCTTGCGGCTAAGTGCACAGCCAAGAGAATGGTTCCCGATTACATCTCAGCCAAGAAGATGAAAGAGCTCAAGAAGGGCGATGTTTATCCATGCATGGGATGCAGATCTTTCCTCACTCCCGATAATGAAGGACTTGCCGAGGGACTGTGCAATGCAGGCAATAAAGCCAAGGCCAAGAATTACGTTGAGGGAACTCACAAGTACTACGGAAGATTCAACCAGGGCGTTGTTACACTCAATCTCGTAGACGTTGCCTGCTCCTCAGCCAAGGACGAGGACAAGTTTTGGCAGATTCTTGATGACAGATGCGAACTCTGCTACAGAGCTCTGATGGCAAGACACAACAGACTTCTCGGAACACCTTCCGATGTGGCTCCTATCCTCTGGCAGAACGGAGCACTTGCAAGACTTGAGAAGGGTGAGGTTATCGATCCTCTTCTGTTTGGCAACTACTCAACAATTTCCCTCGGCTATGCCGGACTTTGCGAGTGTACCAGATACATGAAGGGCGTATCCCACACCGATCCAAGGGGTAAGGACTTTGCACTTAAGGTAATGCAGTTCCTTAATGACAAGTGTGCAGCCTGGAGGGCCAAAGAGAACATTTCCTTCAGCTTATACGGGACTCCTCTTGAGTCAACAACCTACAAGTTTGCAAAAGCGCTTCAGCAGAGATTTGGAATCATTCCTGAAGTTACAGATAAGAACTACATCACAAACAGCTACCACGTACACGTTACCGAGCAGATAGATGCCTTCACAAAGCTCAAGTTCGAAGCTGAGTTCCAGGCACTTTCACCGGGAGGAGCGATAAGCTACGTCGAGGTTCCGGACATGAACAGCAACATCGAGGCTGTAACTTCCGTAATGAAGTACATCTACGATAACATCATGTACGCAGAGCTCAATACCAAGTCGGACTTCTGCCAGTGCTGCGGTTATGACGGAGAGATCAAGATCGTCACAGACACAGACGGCAAGCTCATCTGGGAATGCCCTAACTGCGGAAACCGCGACCAGAACAAGATGAACGTTGCAAGACGTACCTGCGGCTACATCGGAACTCAGTTCTGGAACCAGGGAAGAACACAGGAGATCAAGGAGAGAGTGCTCCACATGTCCAATCCCAAGATTTCCTGAATAGCTTTTAGCTGATAGAGGCACCAGCCTTTACCATATATATGAAAATGCAACCCGTGAGGGTATTGCTGGGGATGAAAAAGTATTGAATACAATGCGAGCCGGGTCATGTACCCGGCTTGTATTGGCATGGGGGGACAACAGTTATGAACTACGGACAGATTTATTATAACGATGTGGCAAACGGCGTGGGCTGCAGGACAGCTCTCTTTGTGTCAGGCTGCACCCACCACTGCAAGGGGTGCTTTAATGAGGTGACCTGGGACTTTAACTACGGAGAGCCCTATACAAAAGAAGTTGAGGATGATATCATCGAATCACTGAAACCCTCGCATATCGCAGGACTTACCATCCTGGGTGGCGAGCCCATGGAGATCGCCAATCAGAAAGAGATAAGGCCGCTTCTTGAGCGCATCAAAAAGGAGGTGCCGGCGGCGAGCATCTGGATCTACTCAGGATACCTGTGGGAAGAGCTCACCGATGAGACCAACAGGCGCTGCCATGGCGAGGACACTAACGCCATCCTGTCCATGACGGACGTCCTTGTGGACGGCGAGTTCATGGAGGATAAAAAGAACCTTATGCTCAGATTCAGGGGCTCGGAGAACCAGAGGGT
>CAMNOS010000123.1 GCA_946546925.1 uncultured Butyrivibrio sp. | reverse complement strand
TATCATCACATCCCAAAGTCTTCGTTGAGCCAGTTGCGCAGGAGCACTGCTGCAGCTTCGGGGTTCTCTTCCACGAACTTCTCTATCATTCTCTTAGTCTCTGAGCCGGTATCCATCTCTATGTCTGTGAGCATCTCCTCAGGCTGGGACTCTAGAAGCTGTTCAACAGAAAGCTGTTCGGGCTGTTCCTGCTCCTCTTCTGTCTTCTTGCTTGTCCACATGCTGCGGATAATGATAAATGCCAGCAGTCCGAGAATAACAAGAATAAGAACAATCTGTAGGATATCCGTCACAGTTACTCTGGAACCTGTTCTGTCGAAGAATACATATTCGGTGTATGCTGCCATGGCAACGTTCTCAACATTGATACCTGTTGCCTTGGAAACCACGTTAATCATCTCTTCCGGTACATCCATTGCAACGGGAGCCGTACTTGCCACCTTGAAGTCATTCCAGGCCTGGCCATCGTGATCCTCAGGCTTATAATCTTCCTCTTTCATCACAAGGTAGTTGATGGCTGTCACGGAGATTGAGGACTCATCATACTTTATAGCGCCGGGAACGCTGGACTTGGTCGTTATCTTCTCATTGGGAAGATAGTCCCTTGACTCCTCAGTAATAGTTGAAGTCGAGTTGGTGTTGTCCTGCGTCACATAAGTTGTCTCATCGTCGGCATTGGTATCAGTTCCGGGGATTCCGCTTATGCCGTTAACATTCTCTGCGTTGTATGTATCCTCGTGACTGAGAACGCCCTGTGTCTGATCCTCAGCGGGAGTATATGTGTGATCAACAATTTCTTCTTTGTTGAAATCCATGACAAGGTTGCTTGCTACTTCAATGTTGTCATATAGTTTGGTTCCAAGAAGGACTTTTTTGACTTCACTCTTAACAAGCTGCTCAGCCTTGGCCTTGACTGAAAGCTGCGTTGCTGCAAGCCCTGAGGTTGTTGTATCCTCGCCTCCGGCAAAGAGCATATTGCCCTCTGTGTCCAGTATAACAATATTGTCGGTGTTCTCGTTGCCAACTGCAACAGATACGGCCTTGGCAAGAAATGCTGCATTCTCCTCATCAAATTTGGCATCCTCACCAAGCTGAAGAAGTATCCACGCTGATGCCGGCTCCTGATTGCCTATAAGAGTTCCGTCGTTATCAGGTATGTTGAGCTGTACATTTGCACTCTTTATTGCATCGAACTTGGAAATGAAATCCTGTTCCAGCCTGCTCTCAAGATAAAGAACATATTTCTTTTGCTTATCAGCCTCAGTAGTGGAGAAACTTCCGTCAGTTACGTTATCAATGCTGTAGGCATAGGACTGAATGTCGTTGGCACCAAGAAGAAGGCTTGCTGATCCCTGATCCTTTTTCAGGACCCTGAACTCAAGCCCGTCATCTGACATCTTGTAATTAACAGAATTGGATTCAAGGAGGTCCCTTATCTCAGAAGCCTCCTTCGTAGAATTAGCCGTAGCTAATAGAACATATTGCGGTTGATTTAAAACAGAAACCAGGATAATGATGGTTAAGAGTACAACCGTCCCCGCCCCGATTATCAGGGTCTTTTGCCTGGCTGTAAACTGATTCCACCAATCAAGAATTCTCTGCCAAATAGCACGTAGTCTCTCAGGCATAATTCTCCCTCCCCTCTTTTATAACTATTGCTAAAAACTTTTTTCATCGAATACTAAAGTTAAAAGCCAAGCCTTGTTTTGCGCAAGCGCAACAAGGCTTGCCCTTTAATCCTTATATCGCTCAGATCTGCATCTGTGTGAGTTCACGGTATGCTGCGAGTGCTCTGTCCCTGATGGCTACAGTGTACTGAAGAGTTGTGGACGCTTTCTGGAGCGCTATGGACAGGTCATGTGTGTTGTCGGTCTGGCCAAGTGCCCACTTTATCTCCTCGTTTTCTGCATCGGACAGATAAGCATTTGTAGTATTGATATTGTCGACAACAGCAGAAAATATGCTCTTAAATGACTCATCATTCCCCGTTGAATCGCCAAGAACATTGTAGACTTTGCTGTTATTCTTTTCCGCTCTTCTGATAACATCAGATGATACGTTTCTAAGCTGTGAGATATCCAGAGATGCCATTGGTCATCCTCCCCAAAATATTATGATGTGCTGCCCAGATCCAGTCCCCTTGAAGCCAGATTCTTACTGGCATTAAAAGCGGTGGCGTTGGCCTCATATGAGCGGCTGGCATCGATGAGGTTCGTCATCTCAGTAACTGTATTGACATTGGGATATGTAACATAACCGTTCTCATCCGCATCGGGATGCGAAGGGTCATAAACTATATTCATCTGAGTCCAGCTGTCATCCTGAACCCTTGAAACTTTGACGCCCCTTCCGGAATAGTGGTCTAGACGTTCGTTGAGTATACGTGAAAAAGGTGTCTGAACTCCCTTTTCCTCAAAAGTCACAACTTTCCTGACATAAGGAGATCCGTCCGCAGTCCTCGTTGTATTGGCATTGGCTATGTTCTCTGAGATTATGTCAAGTCTGAATCTCTGAGCTGTCATACCGGAAGAATTGATGTTAAATGAATCGAATATACTCATCAGGTACCTCCTTCATTAAGACTTCATAACTGTCTGCAGATTGGTAAACTCAGACTTAAGTCCCTGCATCAGTCCCTGGTACTTGAGCTGGTTGGCTGCAAGGATCACGTTCTCGGTGTCTATGTCAACATTGTTCTTGTCGGTTCTGTAGGAAAAGCCCGAATAGTCGTTGACAACTCTGGCTTCTAAATGTCTCTCCCTAAGATCGGCAACCTTATGATCCATAGTCTTGTACTTAGAGTTTCCCAGTGCTCTTCGAAGCTCATCCTCAAAATTAAGGTCCTGCCTCTTGTAGCCGGGTGTGTCTATGTTGGCAATGTTGTTGGAGATTATTTCATTTCTGGTCCAGGATGCATCAGCAGCTCTGTCCATAACATTTATGTAATCAAATACATTGCTGTTTATCACGACAGACTCCTCCTTTTTATTCCATTTAATAATAAGATTTTTTAGTGCAAATTACAAGTAAAATATACTTTATATTGTGTTTATGATTATATAAGAATACAAAATCTATGATGCAAACAAAAAAGGATTTATCCGGTAGCGATAAATCCTTTCATCTTTCCTACATCCATGTCGATGGCTATGCTCTTACTATATACATCGGCAAATTACATTTCCTGCTTTAGCTTTTTGATCTCTCCGAATACAACATCGTTTGTGACCTTGATATAAGTTCCCTTCATTCCGGACGATCTTGATTCAATGACGCCCGCACTCTCAAACTTCCTTAGAGCATTGACGATAACACTTCTTGTAATGCCAACCCTGTCGGCTATCTTGCTTGCAACCAGCACGCCCTCCATCCCGTCAAGTTCATCAAATATATGGATGATTGCCTGCATCTCTGAGAAGGAAAGAGTTCCGATGGCTGATTTAACTACCGCAAGCTTTCTGCTCTCCTCAGCGTTTTCTTCGTTGACTGCCCTTAGCATCTCAAGTCCAACCACTGTGGTACCGTATTCGCAGAGGATAATGTCATCGATGTCGTACGGTTTTTCCGTCTTGTATATGAAAAGAGTTCCCAGTCTCTCCCCTGCAATTTCAATAGGGGTTATGATCGCCTGGAACCTGGAAAAATCAATTCCCTCAAAACCAAGAGTCTCAAGATTGACATTTTCTTTGGTGGAAAGAATTGTGAGGAGCCTCTCGTTCAGCATAGGGTCAATAAAAGAACCCACGCTGCAGGACAAAAGATCGCTTAAAGAGTCCACATCCCTGCTCTCGCCTATACCAAGAACCTTGCCCTTCTTACTTATCACAAACATGTTTGAGGATAAAATATCACAGAGCACTCTGCATATGTCGTTGAAAACCACTTTGCCGGAGTTGCTGTTGTGAAGCAGCTTTCCGATCTTACGGGTCTTATCCAGTAGTTGAACACTACTCATCAGATTTCTCCTTTTTAAGGTTTTTCCCCATCGTGCAAAGCAATTGGATAGATAGACGAAATAACGTCAATTAACTCACTGCACTATTGTTATCATAGCATAAAAAAATAGGCGCTTCAAACCGCAAAGCGCCTACAATTATGAAAAAAAGCTAAAGTTTTCTGAAAACTTTTGTTACGTCTTTTCTCTGTCCTCAACATATCCGCACTCAGGATTGCCACAGGCAATCTTGTTGCTTTTAGCATACATAAGTCCACCGCACTTCGGACATTTCTTGGACACAGGTTTCTGCCATGACATGAAGTCACAGGCAGGATTGTCTATACATCCGTAGAAAATACGACCCTTCTTGGTGCGCTTAAGAACAAGGTCTTTGCCGCACTTAGGGCAGGATACGCCGATTTTTTCAAAATACGGCTTGGTGTTCTTGCACTCCGGGAACCCCGGGCAGGCAAGGAATTTACCGTGAGGTCCGTATTTTATGACAAGGTTTCGGCCACATACTTCACAGATCTCATCTGTCACCTCATCCTGCACGTGAACCTTCTCAAGTTCCTTCTCTGCAGCGGCGACCGCTTCATTGAGGTCAGGATAAAAATTCTCGATGACTGTCTTCCACCTGACATTGCCCTCGGCGATACCGTCAAGCAGTGCCTCCATATTGGATGTGAAGTTGACGTCAACGATCTGCGGAAACGCCTCCATCATCATCTTGTTGACCGCCTGTCCAAGCTCTGTGATGTATAGAGACTTGTTCTCTTTGGTAATGTAATGCCTTGCCATGATAGTGGAAATGGTAGGTGCATATGTACTGGGTCTTCCGATACCAAGAGCTTCCAGATCATGAACGAGTGAAGCTTCTGTGTAATGAGGAGCGGGCTGTGTGAAGTGCTGCGCCGACTCAAACTCATCAAATGTAAGCTTCGTTGAGGTGTCAAGATTCTTCATGAGAACATTCTTCTCAATCTGATCATCCTCATCAGTATATACATTCAGGAATCCGTCAAAGACCGTCTTTGAAGCTGCAACGGTAAATCTGTGCTCTCCCGCATCAATCTTGACAGAGGTTGTCTCATATCTTGCAGCAGCCATGCGGCTTGCGATAAATCTCCTCCAGATGAGCTGATACAGTCTGAACTGATCTCTTGAGAGAAAGTCCTTGACCATGACAGGAGTCCTGTCTATATATGTGGGCCTGATCGCCTCGTGTGCATCCTGGATCTTATTTTCACTCTTCCTGGCAGTTGCACCCTCCGCAAGGTACTTGTCGCCAAAGCTGTTCTTGATGTAATCATTGGCAGCTGCAACAGCCTCTTCCGATACTCTTGTTGAATCGGTACGAAGGTAAGTGATAAGTCCTACCGTACCCTCTTTGCCGAGTTCAATTCCTTCATAGAGCTGCTGTGCAACTCTCATTGTCTTCTGAGTCGAAAAATTGAGCGCCTTGGAAGCTTCCTGCTGGAGCGTTGAAGTCGTAAAAGGCAGAGGAGCTTTCTTACTTCTCTCACCCTTCTTAATGTCGCTTACCACAAACTTCGCTCCCTCAAGCTCCTTGCAGATCTTATCAAGCTCTGCCTTGGATGCGATGTCTTTTTTCTCATTGCCCTTGCCGTAGTAATGAGCAACAAGAGGCTTCTTCTCGCCTTCAGCCATCAGTTTGACATCAAGCGTCCAGTACTCGGTAGGAATGAAGGAATCAATCTCATCCTCTCTGTCTGCTATGATGCGGAGGGCAACAGACTGAACCCTTCCTGCACTGAGTCCCCTCTTTATCTTGGACCAGAGAAGGGGTGATATCTCATATCCCACCATTCTGTCAAGTACACGCCTTGCCTGCTGGGCATCAACCAGATTCATATCGATGTCTCTCGGATGCTTCATGGCTTCCTTGACTGCGTTCTTGGTAATCTCATTGAAAGTTACTCTCTGAACCTTGGCATCGGCCTCGTCAAGTTTAAGAGCCGAGCACAGATGCCAGCTTATAGCCTCGCCCTCACGATCCGGGTCAGTTGCAAGATAGACTTTATCAGCTTTCTTGACCTGTTTCCTCAGTTCCGCAAGAACGTCTCCCTTGCCTCTTATCGTGATGTACTTCGGCTCAAAGTCATGTTCTATATCGATTCCCATCGTACTTCTGGGAAGGTCCCTTACGTGACCATTGCTGGCTGCAACTTCATAGCCTGCGCCCAGAAACTTCTTAATGGCCTTCACCTTGGTAGGCGACTCCACTATGAGAAGCGAGTTTTTCTTAGTCTTGGTATCTTTAGTTGCCATATATAGTAAATTGCCCCTTATAAAAAAAATTTCGAATCACTTTCTAATTAATATACACTTTTATATCTTTCGTCAAGCATTTTGCCTGCTTCTTCTGTCTCCAAGGTGATGTCTGAGTTTCTCCTCATACATCAGTCTGTCGATGAATTCCATGAATTCTTTGAGTTTCATGCCGCTTTCAAACTCGTAAACAGCTGCGCCTGCACTGATGGAGAGTTCCATCTCCGACTTGTTACTCCAGTCGATTGATGCAACCGACTCCTTGACAATATCTATGCGGTGTCTGAGTTCATCATTGTCAGTGATCTCAGTTATAACACAGAACTCATCGCCTCCAAATCTCCCCACAACATCATTGGGTTCAAAAGATTCCCTGAGCACATCAGCAATGCTCTCAAGGACCTCATCACCTGTCTTGTGTCCGAATCTGTCGTTTATGGTCTTAAAAAAGTCAACATCGATCATGATCGCAGAAAACTTTTTATCCCTGCTCTCTATGATGGCTTTTCTGAGAGCCATGTCTATGCCTCTGCGGTTGACTACTCCGGTAAGATAATCCAGATTGACATCTCTTTTCTGTACGTAAATAAACAGTATCAGACATGCTATAACAGTTGCTGCATACTCCATGTTCATATTGATCACCATGATCTGAAGGTATCCGCCAAAAGCTACCATCAGCGGAAACATCATAATCGGAAGCCTGTATGCCCTGGTAAGCCTGTCTCTGCAGATTACAACATATAGAAGCACCATAACACAGAGCAAAACATGAATAAGTGCCCTGAACATGTAATATTCGCCCCTGTAATACTCGGTCCCGACATAGTAATAGAACCAGTCCAATCCGAATACAGCAGCTACAGTAACAACAATCAGATTAAAATATGCATAAGCACGCATGGGAATCATAAATG
This sequence comes from uncultured Butyrivibrio sp., assembly GCA_946546925.1. Classification (GTDB taxonomy): domain Bacteria; phylum Bacillota; class Clostridia; order Lachnospirales; family Lachnospiraceae; genus Butyrivibrio. The sequence goes on along the minus strand of CAMNOS010000123.1, from coordinate 950 downwards.
CCCTGCGAACCTTTTTATCTACTTTGTTGATAAAACAATCGATATAAGAGATAGAAAAAAGAAATCCAAACGGATCAAAAGCAAATACAAAATATGAGCTGAATTTCTGAAGGTAGATCCCTCTCATCCCCTGAAGCTTGCCGATATCTCCGATTGCAGAGACGCCGACCAGCAGTGACAGTATGCCAATCAGCTTTAAGAATTCAACATTAGATCTGGACTTTCTGTCGTTTTCCTGGAACAAAAGAAGCATGAACGCAAGAAAAAGTGTGTAAACATTAAGTACCAGTCCCCCGGTTAAAAGATCCATATAAAACTCCTCACAAAATTAAATATTACCCCAATCCAAAACCTAGATAAGTTTTACTACCTATGCTAAAAAAAATCAAGTGTGCAAGTTGAATAAAGCCTGCACACTTGACCTTTACCCATTACTTTTTAAGCCAAGCCGTCTCTTTAGGTGTCTTTTTGATAAACGGTCTTGAAATTGCCTGTTTGGCGCCGTTAGGAAGAATATATTTAAGCTTGTCTTCAGCCTTCCTCATAGTTGAGCACGCAGGGTTGTCCCTCGTGAGCTTTATGGCATCAAACTCACATCTTGTGGTGCAAAGTCCGCATCCAACACACTTGTTGGGATCAACAATTGAAGCGCCGCATCCAAGACAGCGTGATGTTTCTTTTTTTATCTGATCCTCTGTAAGAAGCTTTTTCGTGTCACGGAAAGTGAGCCTGCCATCCTCGCTCCTGCCCTCAGCCGGATACTGACGGCCAACATGATCATAATCCTTAACAAGAATATCCTCCTTGTCAAGTTCGATAAAGAAGTTAGGATCACGGCCGATTGTAAGTGAAGAATGAGGCTGCACAAATCTGTGAATGGACTCCGCTCCCTCTCTTCCGCAGGCAATGGCATCAATTGCAAATCTGGGACCGTAGAACATGTCTCCGCC
>CAMNOS010000122.1 GCA_946546925.1 uncultured Butyrivibrio sp. | reverse complement strand
CCTGAAGTGATAACACCCGAATATTCAGAACATGAGCCTGAGCCATGGCAGAAAATTGCAGAACCGGAAGCCGGGCAGGATACAGATGATACGGACGAAAAAGGTGAAGTAAATAGTTCACAGCTTCGTCCGGAAGAGAAGCTGCCGTTTAATGATTTTGATCCGATCTGGAGAGATACGGAACCTGCACATGAAGCAGTTCACGGTTCGCATTCGGGTGGTGATATATCCTTCAATGACTTTGATCCGATCTGGAGAGATTCGGAGCCTGCACATGAGGCAGTACACGGTTCGCATCCAAATCCTGATGTATCCTTCGATGACTTTGATCCGATCTGGAAGGATGCAGAACCTTCTCATGAAGTAGTTCATGGAGGAAGGGACGAAGATTCCGTCTCAGAGCCTGAAAATGAGCCTGAGCTCGAGACTGCTGACGAAGAGCCGGCAGGCACAGAACCTGCTAATGAGCCTGAGCCTGAGATAGTCGACAACGAGCCGGTCGCAGAAACAATGACTGAGCCTGAACCCGCCTACAACGAGTCGGTTGCAGAAGCAGAAACTGAGCCCGAACCCGAACCTGCCTACAACGAGTCGGTTGCAGAAGCAGAAACTGAGCCTGAACCTGAATCTGCCGATACGGAGACTGAGCCTGTCGGTGCAGAGCCCGAGCCTTTCGACAACGAGCCGGTCTACGCTTCAGAACCTGAAAAAGCATCTTCAACAGACAGCGAAACACAGAAACCTCGTTTCATACCCGAGGGCATGGTGCTTCCGGAGGACGACGACGACGTGGATCTGACTCCTCACATGAAGATGCCGCAGCTGTCCGCACCTGTAGGACCTGACGGCAAGGCAGTCAAACTCAAGGTCGGAGGCAATTCTCAGCTTACAAGACCAGAAGAAACAAGAGATGACAAACCCAGGGATGATTTTGATATTCCGTTCACACCCGGGGATGATTTTGATATCTGATAAAGGGGAAAGATTAATAAATGAGACTTGAAGATTTATCTGCTTACGAGATTATTGAGCAAAGAAAGATAGAGGATCTCAATTCCGTCAGCTTCATAATGAGGCACAAAAAGACAGGGGCAAGAGTAGCTCTTTTGTCCAATGATGAGGATAACAAGGTCTTTGCAATAGGCTTTCGCACGCCGCCCAGGAACTCTACAGGAGTAGCTCATATAATTGAACACACAGTGCTTTGCGGCTCCAGGAATTTCCCTGTCAAGGACCCTTTTGTGGAACTGGTTAAGGGGTCACTTAATACTTTTTTAAATGCCATGACATACCCTGACAAGACTGTGTACCCAATAGCCAGCTGCAACGACGCTGACTTCCAGAACCTTATGAATGTATATCTGGATGCTGTTTTTTATCCCAATATCTACAAGACAGACAAGATATTCAAGCAGGAGGGCTGGCACTATGAGATGGAGGATGAAAACGATGATCTGACCATCAATGGTGTAGTCTACAATGAGATGAAGGGAGCTTTTTCATCGGCTGACGATGTGCTCTCCAGAGAGATACAGAATTCTCTTTATCCTGACACAACTTATGGGATTGAGTCCGGAGGAGATCCTGATGTGATCCCGGAGCTTACCTATGAGGAGTATCTTGATTTCCACAGGAAGTATTACCATCCTTCAAACAGCTATATCTATCTCTACGGCAATATGGATATGGCAGAAAAGCTGGATTATATCGATAAACAGTACCTGTCACATTTTGACAGGATAGAAGTGGATTCTGAGGTGGGAATTCAGAAGCCCTTTGATAAGCCAAGAGAGATAATAAAGACTTATCCCGTGCTTCCTGAGGATGAGCTTTCGCAGAACACCTATCTTTCTTATAACTGCAGCGTAGGCTCTACTCTGGACAAGAAGCTTTATATAGCTTTTGATATCCTTGATTACGCCCTCTGTTCAGCGCCCGGAGCTCCCATCAAAAAAGCTCTCATAGACAAGGGCATCGGACAGGACGTCTACAGCGAGTACGACAACGGCATCAGGCAGCCCGTGTTTTCCATAGTTGCCAAGAATGCAGATGCTGAGCAGAAGGAGGAGTTCTTAAACACTATCAGAGAAGTCCTCAAAAAGCAGGTCGAGCAGGGAATAGACAAAAAAGCCCTCCTCGCCGGACTTTCTTATGATGAATTCAAATACAGGGAAGCTGATTTCGGAAGATTTCCGAAGGGCCTTTTATACGGGCTTCAGGTTCTGGACAGCTGGCTCTATGATGATGCTAAGCCCTGGATAAATGTTGAGGCCAATGAGACCTTCGCAGAGCTCAAAAAGGAGGCCGAGGGACGTTATTTTGAGGAGCTGACTGAAAAGTACCTCCTTAATAACCCTCACGCATCAGTGGTGATCCTTGCACCGGAGAGAGGGCTTACGGAAAAGAAAGATGAGGCACTGAAAAAGAAATTAAGTGATTACAAGAACTCTCTTTCAAAAGATGAGATAGCAGAAATCGTGAAGCAGACCAGGGAACTCAAGGAATATCAGGACATGGAGGATGCTCCCGAGGATCTGGCCAAGATACCGCTTCTTACTCTGGCAGATATGAGAAAAGAAGCTGAGAAGTTCATCTATGAACTCAGAGAAGAAGATGGCAACAGGATACTGTTCCACAATGTGTTCACGAACGCGATCATGTACATGGACTTTGTGTTTGACATGCAGCATGTGGACGCAGCTCTTTTGCCCTATGCATCTTCCCTCAAGAAGGTCCTTGGAATGCTCAATACCAGGAACTATGAGTACGGAGACCTTTACAACGAGATCAACATCAAGACCGGAGGCATCAGCGGAGCCATCAGCACATATACCGATTCCGAGGATGTGACCAGGTTTGTTACCAAGTTCGAGATCAGTGTCAAGGTTCTTCATGAGAACATGCACAGCGCATTCGAGCTGGTAAAAGAGATACTGACTGCAAGCAGGTTCGATGATGTCAAGAGGCTTAAGGAGATATTCTCGGAGCAGTATGCAAGACTTCAGACCGATCTTGCTTCATCGGGACATCAGTCATCTGCGCTCAGGGCGATGAGCTATGTTTCACCTGCAGCCTGCATATCCGACAGCGTGAGCGGAATAGGTTATTTCAGGCATCTTGAGAAGATAAACAAGGCTCTTTCAACAAAAGAAGGCGAACAGGATCTCATAGACAAGCTTGTAAGTCTCAGCAGACAGATTTTCAGGCCTGAGAATCTTCTTTTTGACCTCACCTGCACTGAGAAGGAATATGTGGGCGTTGCCTCAGAAGTCAAAGAATTTGCCACGTCGCTGTATACCTGTGAGTGTGAGAAGCAGGAACTCAAAGTTCAGACAAGCAGGAAGAATGAAGCCTTCAAGACCGCAGGGCAGGTTCAGTATGTCTGCAGGGCAGGTAATTTCGCAAGTAAGGGCCTTAAATACCACGGCGCTCTCAGAGTCCTCAAGGTGATGATGGGCTATGATTATCTGTGGAAGAATATCAGGATCCTGGGCGGAGCCTACGGGTGCATGAGCAGTTTTGCCAAGAACGGGGATTCTGCCTTTGTGACATACAGAGACCCTCACCTTAAGAACAGTGTGGATATATTTGAGAAGGCCGCCGATTACTTAAGAGAGTTTGAAGCGGACGACAGGACGATACTTCAATACATCATCGGAGCGATCTCAGACCTTGATACTCCCAAGACGCCGTCTGCCAAGGGAGCTTACGGGCTTACAGCTTACCTTTGCAATGCCAGGATGGAGACCATACAGAAGAACAGGGATGAGCTGCTTGCTACAGATAAGGAGACAATCCGCTCTCTTGCAGGATTTGTGGACGCCTTTATGTCCGATGAGTGCATATGTGTAATAGGAACTGCTGATAAGATTGATGAGAACAAAGATCTGTTCGACAATATTGAACAGCTCGTTAACAGGTGATTTCAGGAGGCGTGCATGAAAAAGATATTATGCAGACAGGGAACTTTGCTGGCGATACTCTCTGCCGTAGTCCTTGTAGCAGGCTGCGGATCTTCCGGAGGCAGTGCAGCAAAGACAGATTCATTTGTTGAGAACTCCTATGATTCTGCAGGCGCTGTCTATGAAGAGGCGGCGATGGCTGATTCGAGTTTTGCTTCTAATTCCTCAGGTGCTTCTGCGGGAGTGGTGGCAGACACTTCGAGAAAACTTATTACTACCATGAACATCAGCGCCGAAACCGATGACCTTGCAGCAGTTGTTGCCGGTGTTGAGAACAAGGTAAAAGAGCTCGGCGGATATATTGAGTCGAGCAATATGAGCAACAATGTCTCCTATTCATCAAGAGTATCCAGAAACGCCGGGATAACAGCCAGGATCCCCAGGGACAGGCTTGATGAATTTGTGGATCTTGTGGAGGGCAGTACCAATATTACAAACAAGTCCGTGAATGTTGAGGACGTAACCTTGAACTATGTGGATATTGAGAGCCGCAAAAACTCCTTGAGGACAGAGGAGAAGCGACTTTTGGAAATCCTTGAGAGCGCAGAGACGGTTGAGGATGTGATCGCTGTAGAAGATAAGCTTGCGGATGTGAGATATGAGATTGAGAGCATCGAATCTCAGCTTAGAAGCTACGACAACAGGATTGATTACAGCACTGTGTATCTGGATATCGATGAAGTTGTCAAATTCACTCCGGTGGAGAAGGAAAGCGCAACAACAAGAATGGGCAAGGGCTTTGCGCAGAGCGTCGGAGAAGTCGCAGAGGCAGTTGTTGAATTTGCTGTATGGTTTGTGAGCCACATTCCTCAGATGATTCTCGTCATCATAGTCATCGTACTTATAGTCATCATAATCAGACTCATAGACAAGAGCAGCAAAAAAAGGCGCATACGGAAGATGCAGAAGATGCAGTCAGGTCAGATGAACGGGCCTGTACAGTCAGTTGTGAATCCTCAGGGAATGCCTGTTGCGCCGGTTCAAAATGTGCCTGCGGCTCCTGGTCAGAATGTACCTGTAAATCATCAGAAAGATAATACAGATGGAAATAAGTAATTTTAAAACTGGTTTTATTACTTTAATAGGAAGACCTAATGTGGGTAAATCCACTCTGATGAATCATCTCATCGGGCAGAAGGTGGCTATTACCTCCAACAGGCCCCAGACCACCAGAAACAGGATAATGACCGTCTACACAGACGATGAGTGCCAGATGATATTCCTTGATACTCCGGGACTTCACGACACCAAAAACAAGCTCGGAGAGTACATGACGAAGGTCGCAAAGAGCACTCTTGATGAGGTGGATGTTGTCATGTGGCTCGTTGAGCCGAGTACCTACATAGGTGAGATGGAGAAGTCCATCATCGAGACCCTAAAGAGCTGCAAAAAGCCGGTTATCCTTGTGATCAACAAGATCGATACGGTTTCCGCAGATGATCTTGAGAAGTTTGAAGCCGCCTACAGTGCGGAGATGGATTTTGACAAGGTTGTGAAAGTTGCAGCCCTTAAGGGGACCAACATAGATCAGTGCAGAGATGCCATAAAACAGTTCCTTCCCTTCGGCCCGCCCTTTTATGACGAGGATACTCTGACAGATCAGCCTGAGAGGCAGATTGTGGCTGAGATCATAAGGGAGAAGGCACTAAGGCTCTTGCAGGACGAGGTGCCCCACGGTATTGCGGTCACCATTGAGACCATGAGGATGAGGGAAAAAGCTCCGGTAAAGAAAAAGAGGCATCAGCATCCTCCCAAAAAGAGCACACTTGAAAAACAGCTGCAGATGTCGGAAATTGATGAGCAGGACGGACCTGCAGTGTTTAATGTGGGAGAGCTTTATGAAGATGCGCCTGATGCGGCCTATGACCCTGAGGGTATCATGGACATCAATGCCACCGTCATATGCGAGAAGGACTCCCACAAGGGGATCGTCATAGGCAAGGGCGGCAACATGCTTAAAAAGATCGGATCCATGGCAAGGAAGGACATTGAAGAGCTTCTTGGATGTCAGGTCAATCTTCAGCTCTTTGTGAAAGTGCGCCGGGACTGGCGTGATGACAAGATGCAGCTTAAGAATTTTGGTTACGATATGAAGGATTACAGGTAGGAGCTGCCTATGGAAGATATTATCAGTGTGAGAGGGATAGTGATCAAACACACCCCCACAGGGGAGTACGACTGGGTGGCAACAATATTTACAGCTGAGAGAGGCAAGATAACAGCCTTTGCAAGAGGTGCCAGGAAACCTGTCGGAAAGCTTTCGGGCGCTGTTGAGCCGTTTTGCTTTGGAACCTTCAAGCTCTTTGCGGGCAAGAGTTCCTACAATATCGTCGAGGCGGACATAGACAACTATTTCGAGGGCTTTAGAACAGATCTGGAAGGTGCCTGTTACGGCACCTTTTTCCTTGAGATTGCTTCTTATTATGCCAGAGAGAATGTGGAGGATGTGGAGCTTTTAAACCTTCTTTATCTTTCCCTGAAGGCACTTCTTAAGGACAATCTGCCAAACAGGCTTGTCAGATGTGTATATGAGCTCAGAGCTCTTTTGACAGAGGGAGAATACCCCGGTATCCCGGATGATATGTACCTTTCAGAATCGACTAAGTACGTTCTTGATTACATTGCCACATCCCCTCTTGAGAAGCTCTACACATTTTCTGTATCGGAAGAAGTACTTGGTGAGCTCTGCGCCGTAACAAGGGGCTATCGCGGCAGATTCATCGACAGGCCGCTGAAGAGCGCTGAGATGCTTTCCACCTTTGACAATGCCCTATAAATGTGGATATAATGATTTAGTTTGTGAGGTGGGATATTAATGAAACATATTAGATTTATAATGCCTGCGGCGGTACTTGCGCTTGGAGCTGCAATCCTTACGGGCTGCGGACAAAATGAGAGCGAAGCATCCACAATTTCCGTAGACAGGAATGGCAGGATCTCTTATCTGATATATGAGGACTTCTCCGAAGACTACTACGACATTCAGGAATTGTCTGATATGGCATCGAAGGAGATCTCTGAGTACAATTCGGAGTACATAAGCGAGAAGATCAGACTGGAATCTGTCGAGAGCGTTCAGAAGGACGACGGCTCTTTTGCCAAAGTGGTCATGGACTTTGACAGCGCAGATGACTTTACGGCTTTTAACGAGCAGTCGCTGTTCTATGGAACGGTGGAGGAAGCTAGCGAGAATGGATTTACTGTTTCATCATCGTTGGTGGACAAAGACGGTGAAAAGCTCCCGGAGGAGTTTCTTGATGAGCATGCTGACAGGCATGTGATCATAACCAGCGATAAATCGAGGATAATAACCCCTTTTAATATTGAATACGCAACAAAGGGTGTTAAGCTTAACGGGAAAAAAGAGGCTGAGCTGGCTGATGTAACGGCGGATACTGTACAGCTCCTTCTTTCAAAATAATAAGATTATACAGAGAGGATTCACTATGGAAAAATCAGCAAAGACAATGGACAAAATAGTAGCTCTGGCTAAGGCGAGAGGATTTGTTTATCCCGGATCTGAGATCTACGGAGGCCTTGCCAACACCTGGGATTACGGAAACCTGGGAGTAGAGTTCAAGAATAACGTCAAGAGAGCATGGTGGCAGAAGTTCGTACAGGAGTGCCCTCACAATGTAGGTGTTGACTGCGCGATCCTTATGAATCCACAGACCTGGGTTGCATCAGGACATCTCGGCGGTTTCTCAGACCCTCTGATGGACTGCAAGGAGTGCCACGAGAGATTCCGTGCGGACAAGATTATTGAGGATTATGCAGCTGAGAACAACATCACCCTTGAGACTTCAGTAGACGGCTGGTCTCACGAGGAGATGGAGAAGTTCATTAATGATAACAACGTTCCCTGTCCTTCCTGCGGAAAGCACAACTTTACCGGAATCAGGGAATTCAATCTTATGTTCAAGACCTTCCAGGGTGTTACAGAGGATGCCAAGGACACTGTTTACCTTCGTCCCGAGACCGCTCAGGGTATCTTTGTAAACTTCAAGAATGTTCAGCGTACATCCAGGAAAAAGGTGCCTTTCGGAATCTGTCAGATCGGTAAGAGCTTCCGTAACGAGATCACACCCGGTAACTTTACTTTCAGAACAAGAGAGTTCGAGCAGATGGAGCTTGAGTTCTTCTGCAAGCCCGGAACACAGA
>CAMNOS010000121.1 GCA_946546925.1 uncultured Butyrivibrio sp. | reverse complement strand
TTTCAGAAGCTTCGGCGGTATCTTCTACCAGAGCTTCTGCGGAGTAACCGTCAGTTGCGTAGGCAACTGCAGGCATGTTTGTGAATGTCAGCATGAACGCCAACACCAGCGAACATAACCTGAAGAAATTATGTCTTTTCTTTGACATCTCCATCCCTCCTAAAATGTTTGTTTTTCCGCTTTCTTCCACTCGAGAAAGCGGCTCGTAATATAATTATCGGAAAAATAGCATTACACAAACGTTACATTTCATAGGAATTGTCTAACTATTCTGTAAACTTTTTATAAACTTTATTAAGTCGTAATTTCAGATTTTTTTACACGGCGGAGTATTCAGAATTTTCACAAAAAAAATTCCGGTCACACTTGGCTTTTTCGGCTTGGTGTGACCGGGTGATCTTGAGGTTCTTTTGTTAGCGTTTTCTATATGCGATTATTTCTCAGAGTCCAGTTTTTCTTTTACTTCAAGGACCTGTTCAAGGGGGTAATCGCAGAAGTCGGCAATCTCCTCCGGGGTCTTGCCGCGTCTGAGCATTCCGGAGATCTTTTCATTATCTCGTGCTGTTATGCCCTGGGAAATCTCCTGTTCTATTTTCTGCTCCAGTTCGGCTATGGTTTTGTCTTTGGCTGCTATAGTGTCATTGGCGGCGTCAATTTGTTCTTTAGCTTGCCTCTCTGCTTCTTCAAGTTGTCTCTCTGCTTCTTCAAGTTGCCTCTCTGCTTCTTCAGCAGTCTCCTGATATTCATCGATCATTAGTTTCACTGTGTTCCTGTCCAGGATCTCAAGCTCTTTTGAAAACATACCCATCATCCTCTCTACATTGAGACACATGTCATAAAGGTTATCATACATCGGCTTAAATTCCGGGAATTTGGTAATAAGCTCAGCTATATACTCAGGCTCATCACACCCCATGAAAGTAAGCCATGCATCAAGTTTGCTTCCTATGCCATTATTATGGAGTTTTTCCAGGAAAATATCAACGGGAATGAAGATAAAGTTCTGTAGCATTTTAAGCTCCAGTCCGGTGTCGGACGTTGTGCTGAAGGTGTGGACATATTCACCTTTGTATTCATGGAAATATGACGGGCTCTTTTCCATCAGAACAATGGTGTATACCGGAGCTATGTCCTTGTAACTGAACTTTTCCTTCTTCTCATCTCGTATGCGCTTGTACTGTCGAAGCAGCAGGTCGGCTGAATAGCATGATGCTCTCTGACCGGTAAAATGATAGCCAAGTTTTTGAACCTCGATGTTGGCGAGGGTCCCGTCCTCCATCTCAACAACGATGTCTGTGATGACAAGAGACATCTCATCCCCAAGGCGGGTGGTGTCGTTGGGGAGTTGCATCTTGACGGTTACCTTCTGTTTCAGGATGGTGCTGAGGAAGTCAGACAATCGTTCCGGCGCATACTCCGGGTTTAAGATCTCCTTGAAGTAGCTGTCATAGAACATCTTGACGCCCTTGTTTCCGGTGCAGATATCCAGGAATTCTGTTTGCCGCTCTTCAGACCAGCCGTTGTAAGTTGATAGTAATGATGGTTTTGATGAGATTTCATCAAGGATCAGTTCTTTTGCCCTTATACCGGGAAAGAACTGTGACAGATTTGTTTCTTTCATTTGGTTCCTTTCCTACTATACTTTATAGTATCGTGATATTTCCCGGCGACTGTGCCGGTCCTGCTGCGAATGCAGCAGTTCGACCCGGAATGGGTACGAAGGATATGATAGCAGAATTTGACGTGGAAATCTTTAAGATTTTCTTAAGATTGAGAAGTAATTGAAGACTTTTTTGGCACCCTGTCTGTTTTGGGGACCTGTCTGGCTTTTGGGGCTCTATCTCAAAAAACATGCTCTACAGTTACAAAATCCTGCAAAAATTGCGATTTCGTCTGGTATGGAAAAAGATTGTATAAAACACAGTGTACCAATATAATGATTTCTTTCGATGAGACCCCAATTTTATGCCTTTATAAAGACGTTTGGCAGAAGATACGTTAAGAGAAAAAGCATAGAGAATAAGAAAAATCAAGCAAACGGCACAGAAGACAATGTTCAAATTTCTGTCCAATCGTTTTTTGTAACTATACAACACATTTTTTAAGATGGGGCCCCATAGGTACAAAAAACGTACCGGTCCCCCATCGGCAGGATATTCACCATGTGGTACAAACTGCACCATCCGGCACTAACTTCACCATACAGCACAAGCTGCATCCAAGCACTTCCCGGGGACGGCCAAATGGCCGCCGTAACAAATCAATTCTTAACAAACTGCAGAAGGTCTGCATTTCTGATCTCAGCCCAGGTGTATTCAACCATGTACTGGCCGTGATATTCGCTGAGGGCATCCATGTCGCCTTCGAGCATACGGTAGTAGTCGCAGTCCACCAGCTCTCGTCTGACTGCTGTCTCGCCGTGCTCCCTGACGATGACGTCCTCCATGCCTATGCCCTTTAAGGTCTTCTTGAGGTCATTGATGAGGACCCTGATGCGGTTCTGCTCAGCTCTGGTGTCTCCGCCTTCCTGCCAGAGGGCAAGGGCGATCTCCCCGGAAGTACAGGCAGCGCCGTCCCTGTCAATCAGATAGGCGAGGAGTTCTTTGCTCTTCTTCCTGCCGAATATTATGGGCTTGCCCTGCCAGAGGACATCAAAGTGGCCAAAACACCTGACTTCCAGCTTGTCCATGACCTGGCGCCTTCTTCCCGGGACGTACTCCAGCTCCTTGACTATATCCTCTTCCCTGATGGGTTTAAGGAGGTATCCGTGGGCTCTCACCTTGAAGGCTTCGTAGGCGTACTTCTCATAGCCTGTGGTAAAGATTATGCGGGTCTTGGGGGATATCTCCTTAATCCTGACTGCCAGCTCAAGCCCCGATACGCCAGGCATCTCTATGTCGGTAAAAACAACTTCCGGAAGATACCCGCGTCTTATGGCCTCAAGGGCAGCTCCGCCACGCTTAAAGGTCATGACGTCAGCTCCGTCAGACGCTTTTTCTATGATCTCCTTATTGTATTCAAGAACATTTTCCTCATCATCGATTGCGAAAATCAGCATCTCCCATCTCCTATTGGATAGATCCGTAAACTGCTTGGAAAAGCTGCGATCGACAGTTTTCCGAATTTTACAAACAATTCAATAATCTGATACTATTTCAACAGATTAATTCTAGCGAACTCTCCATTACACAATCATTACGTGTCAGGCAAAAGAATAGTCACCTCAGTACCTTTTCCAATCTCTGATTCAATTTTCAGCTCCCCGCCTGCAATTCGAAGGAGCCTCTCCTTCACATTCCTTATTCCAAGGTGGGATCTGCTCGTGTCTTTCCCCAGATTGCCCGGGTCAAATCCCGGACCGTCGTCAATGACGCTGACTTCTACGTGGTCCTGAAATCTCCTTGTGCGGATGATGACCGTCCCCTCGCCGCTTTCTTTTTTCCTGATGCCGTAAGTCACGGCGTTCTCGACAAGCGGCTGAAGGGTCAGAGTCGGTATATTAAAATCACGACACTCAAAGTCGTACTCGACCCTGAGCTCATCCCCGAACCTGTACTTCTGGAGCGCAAGATACCCCTCCACGTGCCTTAATGCATCGTCAAAGGGAATGGGCTTATCGTTATTCAGAGATTCCATGTTGCGGCGAAGATATTCAGTGAACTCCCCCAGCGCTTCCTCAGCCTTCTCGGGATCTTTTTTGCACAGATACTTCACTGTATTCAGAGAGTTGAACAAAAAGTGAGGCTGGATCTGGGCAAGAAGAATCTCAAGCTTGAGCTGCGCGTTCTCATCCTCCTTCTGGAAATGCTTGTCCTGCTGGTCAATGACAATGTTGAACATCATGAAGGTAGCTGCGATGGTCGTACCCAGGACAGCAGCATAGATTCCGTAAAAGAGCATCTGAAATACCATGGAAATCAGGGGCACCAGAGCGTAGACCTCAAAAGCAATCTGCTGCCTTCTTGTCAGATAATCCCTCCTCGATATAATAAGAAGTACGTTAATGAGCATGATAAGCACAAGCGGCACAAGAAGAAGCGGATAGTATGGGCCTCTGTGGTATTCGTTGGTAATGTCATAATAGTAAAAGCTTCCGGTGAATTCGTTGACGATAAGCATGATGATATACAGAATCCATATGCCGCGGGCGATATTCAGTGTCCTGTTCGTCTTCCACCTTGTGTCACCGCTCTGATACAGAATGAACTCGGTAGTCATGACCGTAAGGATAGATGCGACAAAAGACTCCATGAACAGGAGTATCCTTCCGGTCAATGCTCCATCCGGTGTCTTATTTTCAAATGAGAACTGTCCCAGAAGGTCGAGAAGTACGTAACAGAAAATGTAGCTGAAATAAGCAGTGAAGAAAACCTTGGTGTGCTTATCCAGAAATCGTAGGAGTGTCACCAGCATCAGACCGACAATTCCCATGGTGAGACCGGCCGAAGCTATGACGAGATTTATGCCGTTGATAATTGAGTCCATTTCAGATACGCTCCTATGGCTTTTTCTTAATCCGGGCCTGTTTCTTTTTCAGGTTCTCCACGTCCTCGTTGGAGATGAACCTGCAGGTCTTCACAACATAGAGGTTGCCGTCCTCAGCCTTCCTGATCCTGACCTTGGCCTTCATGAAACCGTGGTTCTCGCAGAATCCGACTGCATAATAGTGCTTGCCGTTGGGTGTAAACCATTTGACCTTGCGCCTTATGTTGTGGCGGCATAGGTAACATCTGGTGCTCATGATGTCATTGTTCCTCAGGATATCGTCCTTGCTGGCAAACTCCCGCGAGATGTACTTGGCATAGTTGTCAAATACGATCCGTATCTCCTGCTTTCTGGTCTTAGGTGTTATGAAGGTGTCAAAAGAAAGCCTTCTTAAGGTGTCCTCATCGAAGGTCCTGAAGATCTTGGCGGTGTACTCCGCATCTGCAAGAGCCCTGTGAAAGGGAATGTCCTTGGCTATCTCAAGGGTATCGACCGCTGTCTCCAGACTGATCCTCGATTTGCCGTCATCATAGGCGATGGAAAAGAGCTTCTGGACATCATAAAAAGCTATCGGCCTGTCGGAAAGAGCAGGCAGTCCAAAGAAATCGAGGTTACGCTGAAACTCCGTCAGGTCTGATGGGCCCCAGCTGCAGAACATCGGGTTATCTCCGCAGAATGACAGAAAATCCCTCGCAACATCCTGGAATCTTTCGCCGCTTTCAAGGTCCTCCATGGAGAGGTGGATGAGCCGCCCCGTGATCCTGTGCATGTGGGTGTGGATCTGGGGCTTTATAAGTCTTGAAAACTCCCCGATCTTCTCTCTCTTTTCATTAAGTTTGACTGCGCCTATCTCAACGATCTCGAAGGTCAGGCTCTTGCCGTCGCTTCGGACGTATGGCGCATTTCCCTGGTTCCATTCCAGGTCAAAAACAATAAAGTTTCCCATATAAGTAAATATCCGATTCCCATAATGCTATGCAGTGAAATAATACCGCATCCAGGTAATTGCCAGGTCTATCCAGGGCTCGCAGCAGGGTGCAAGCTCTTTGCCCTCAGGGCCTTCTGTGAGGTAATTAGCAAGAGCCAGTCCGTGGCAGCCCTCCGGAAAGATGTGAAGCTCAGTGTTAATATTGTGCTGCGTAAGGGCCGTGGCAAACAGAAGTGAGTTCTCCACGGGTACGGAGGCGTCTGTGAAGGTGTGCCAGATGAAGGTTCTGGGAATAGCATCGGTGACTGCCTTCTCAAGGGAGACCTTATCTACCAGCTCATCGTACCTCTCTCCGAGAAGATTCCTGAAGGAATCCCTGTGGGCATGTTCTCCCGAGGTGATGACAGGGTAACAGAGGAGAAGCCCGTTGGGCTTTAGCAGATCACTCTCATTAAGTGACAGCTCTTTTATAAAGAGCTCATCTCTCCAGGTGCAGCAAAAGCTTGCCGCCAGGTGCCCTCCTGCAGATGACCCCTGAATGACTATGCCGTCCTTTTTGATATGCCACTTTTCTGCGTTTTCTCTTATTATAAGTACAGACCGCGCCAGCTCCAGAAGCGACGTGGGATAGTGCGCGCCTTCACAGGAATAGCGAAGGATGGCAGCATTACATCCCTTTGCAAGAAATGAAAGAGCAAGGGGCTCTGCCTCCCTGTCCGATGTGTAGCTGTAGCCTCCTCCCGGGCAGATGAGGATCAGCGGCCTTTCTTTTATCTTAAGTTTCTCGGCCTGCTCCTGAATGTATACGGTGAGGTTCGCTCCGGGAAGCGAACCTTTTTCGTGTAAGTCAAATTGCTGATAGATCATTGGATTCTCCTATTTTGTTCGTCTTCGATACTAGTATTTTAGCACGTACACTCCTACGCCTCAATTTCTAAAGAATTTATTAATCCGCAAAAAAGTTGTTGACAAAATAGATTGTGCACAATATAATCAAATTAAATTGAATGCAATTTAAAAACGGCAATAAATTTTAACAATTGGAGGTAATTACAATGGGATTTTATGATTATTCAGTAACAGATGCTCAGGGCAATGATTTTTCTATGGAGAACTACAGGGGCAAGGTTGTTCTTGTTGTGAACACTGCAACAGGCTGCGGCTTTACACCTCACTACAAGGACATTGAGGATATGTACGAGAAGTTCCACGATCAGGGCTTTGAGGTTCTTGATATTCCCTGCAACCAGTTCGCAGGTCAGACCCCCGGAACCGATGAGGAGATCCACGAGTTCTGCCAGCTTCACTACAATACCAAGTTCCCTCAGATGAAGAAGACAGATGTAAACGGCGAGACACAGATCCCTCTCTACAGATTCCTCAAGGAGCAGAAGGGCTTTGAGGGCTTCGGCAAGGGACCTAAGGCTCTGGCTATGAGCGTGATGCTTAAGAAAATCGACAAGGATTACAAGAACAATCCTGAGATCAAGTGGAACTTCACCAAGTTCGTAATCGACAGAGAAGGCAATGTAGTTGCCCGCTTCGAGCCCACAGAGGACATGAAGAACGTAGCTGCCTGCGTAGAGAAGCTCATCTGATCTCATTTCGCATTCACAATATTCTCTTCACGGCCTGATACAGACATGGTGATAAAGACCGGTGCTCGGATTGTGTGTTCTCACATACTACTGAAATACTCTGACCTTCACAAAGAGCCGTCCCTTCCTGGTCGTCCCCTGGGGACCGTCGTAGATAAACTTGCCGTGGCCCCTCACAGACACCCGGGAGCCGCTCTTTAGATCATACCCGCCGCTGTAGGCGGTACGTCCGTCGATGAACACCGACTCGGACTCAATGAGCTTCTGGGCCTCTGATCTTGAGAGGTGATAGACAAAGGCGATGACGGCGTCGATCCTTTCAGAAGCAACAGAGCCGCTCTCTTCGGAAAAAGAGGGTCTTATATCACATTCAGAAGAGCACACCACAGTACATTTAACTGAGGTGTGCCTTATTCTTATCAGTTCTTTTACCATGAGATCTGCAACCCGGGGCGTTGCAAAGACGTACCCCTCCTGATCTCCAGTCAGGATATCGCCTATCTGGTCGCGCTCTATTCCCATGTTCATAAGTGCCCCAAGGTAATCCCTGTGGGTAAGGTCATCGGAAAAGCGGCTGTTGACAGGCACCACGCGGACGCAGGCAAGGACTGTGGGCTCTGCGTTTTCCGCCATAAGAAAGGTCTCCCTGTCCATGAACTCCGGGAGAAAGCAGATCATAGCCCTCTCCGCATCCTCAAATCCGCCGTAGATAACAAAACCGGCGCCCTGGTATTTCATGGACTGAGCCGGTACGCCTTCCGATGAGAGGATATTAAAAAACTCATTCTGCTCCGACAGTGAGAGAAACTCCGTATTCGTGACATAATTGTTCTGATATGCTCTAAGGGCAAGGTCTTTGACCCTGCCCGCAAGAAACGTTCTGCTCTTTTCTTCCATGTGAAGTCTACTTGCTCCTGTTTCTGTCAATGTCTTCCAGGGTCTTTTGAATATCAAGCCTGCGGCCGTCCAGAACCGCCTCCCTGAGGCTATCCTCTTTGTCGTAGGCCATCTTCAGTGAAAAGAAAGCATCCCTCTCCTCAAGGAGCTTAAAGAAGATCTTGTCCCCCTCCCAGATGTTGAGGTTATAGACATCTCTTTTTCTGACCCACTCATA
>CAMNOS010000120.1 GCA_946546925.1 uncultured Butyrivibrio sp. | reverse complement strand
ATTACTGAGCACAGTCCTTGATGGAGAAGCTGATCCTGCCCATCTTATCCTTGCCAAGGCATACTACCTTGACTGTATCGCCAAGAGTAAGAACATCCTCTACGCGGTCAATCCTTTCTCTTGAGATCTTGCTGATGTGAACCATTCCCTCTTTGCCGGGAGCGAACTCAACAAAAGCACCAAACTCCTTGATGGAAACAACCTTACCGGTAAATACCTGACCTTTCTCAAAGTCGGTAACAATTGTGTTGATCATATCAACTGCGTTCTGGATCTCAGCAGCATCCTCGCCGCATACTGAAACCTTGCCGTCATCTGTGATGTCGATCTTAACACCTGTGCGTGCAATGATCTCGTTGATGGTCTTGCCTCTCTGGCCGACAACATCACCGATCTTCTCAGGATCGATCTGGATGAATACAATCTTGGGAGCGTACTCGTTAACTTCCTTACGAGGCTCTGCAATTGCCTTGCTCATGCACTCATCCATAATGAATAGTCTTGCCTCACGGCACTGTGCAATAGCTGTCTCAACGATGGGCTTGGTAAGACCGTGGATCTTGATATCCATCTGGATAGCTGTGATTCCGTCCTTGGTTCCTGTTACCTTGAAGTCCATGTCTCCGAAGAAGTCCTCAAGTCCCTGGATATCTGTAAGGACAACAAAATCATCGTCTGTATCACCTGTTACAAGGCCGCAGCTGATACCTGCAACCATCTTCTTGATGGGAACACCTGCTGCCATAAGTGACATGCAGGATGCACATGTTGAAGCCATTGATGTTGATCCGTTGGACTCAAATGTCTCTGATACTGCACGGATTGCATAAGGGAACTCCTCTACGCTGGGAAGAACGGGAAGAAGTGCTCTCTCAGCAAGAGCTCCGTGGCCGATCTCTCTACGTCCGGGTCCTCTTGAAACCTTGGTCTCACCTACAGAATATGCAGGGAAGTTGTACTGGTGAACATATCTCTTGTCAGCTGCAAATGAATCAAGTCCCTCAACCTTCTGAGCCTCAGAAAGAGGTGCAAGAGTAACGACGTCACAGATCTGTGTCTGTCCACGAGTGAACATAGCACTTCCGTGTACTCTGGGGATGAGGTCAACCTCAGCTGAAAGAGGTCTGATCTGCTTGATCTGCCGTCCGTCAGGTCTCTTGTGATCCTTGAGGATCATCTTCCTTACGGTCTTCTTCTCATACTGGTAAATAGCTTCGCCGAGAATAGAAAGCCACTCTTCGTTATCTGCAAACTTCTCTGTGAGCCTGTCTGTTATCTCTGCGATATTGCCCTCTCTTGTCTGCTTGTCATCTGTGAAGACTGCCTTCTCCATCTCTTCGGGAGGAACAACTTCCTTGATGGCAGCAAAGAGTTCTTCGGGAACTGCACAGCTTGTGTACTCGTGCTTGGGCTTACCGACCTCTGCTACGATACCCTTGAAGAACTCGATGATCTGAAGGTTAACATCGTGAGCCTTGTAGATGGCTTCCTTCATCTTCTCCTCAGGTACTTCGTTGGCACCTGCCTCGATCATGATGACCTTCTGACCTACTGAAGCAACTGTGAGCTTGAGGTCACCCTGGTTCCACTGCTCCTGTGTGGGGTTGACGATGAGTTCACCGTCGATCATGCCGATCTGGGTCATAGCGCAGGGGCCGTCAAAAGGAATGTCAGATATTGACACAGAAACAGATGCACCGAGCATAGCTACAAGCTCAGGTCTGCACTGAGGGTCAACTGCCATTACCATTGTCTCGATGGTAACGTCATTCCTATAGTCCTTAGGGAAAAGAGGACGCATAGGTCTGTCAATTACGCGGCTTGTGAGAATTGCGTTCTCTGAGGGCTTACCCTCTCTCTTGTTGTATCCTCCGGGGAATTTGCCCACTGCATAAAACTTCTCGCTGTATTCAACTGAAAGTGGGAAGAAATCGATTCCGTCTCTGGGCTTTGCTGAAGCTGTTGCTGTACAGAGAACTGTTGTGTCGCCGTACTGCATGAATGCACAGCCGTTTGCCTGTTTTCCTACCTTGCCGATCTCAACCTTAAGTGTACGTCCGGCAAGTTCCATTGTGTAAGTTTTTACCATTTTTTCTCCTTCTGCTCATCCGCCTTCCCTCATCCACTGACAAACGGTCAGTACTTCGGGTGCGTGTGCATGTAAACATGTTTCCTTTGCTATAGAAAAGCGTTAAAAACGCATATTCTCATTAATCACGTAAAGACGGGAATAAGCCGGCATGGTGCCGGCTAGTCCCGCCTTTAAATCTGCAGAAATTACTTTCTAAGACCAAGATCAGCGATAAGCTTACGATAAGCCTCGATATCCTTCTTCTTGAGGTATCCGAGAAGGCTTCTTCTCTGACCTACCATCTTAAGAAGACCTCTTCTTGAGTGGTGATCCTTGGGGTTCTTCTGAAGGTGATCGTTGAGCTCCTTGATCCTCTCTGTGAGGATAGCTACCTGAACCTCAGGTGATCCTGTGTCGCCGGCCTTTCTTGCGAACTTTCCGATAACTTCTGTTTTCTTCTCTTTCGTGATCATTTCTTTTCTCCTTGTATTTCTATGTTTCTGTGCACCATATACCAGGGCCAGGCTGGAGTGTCCATAACCTTAGTATAGGTAGTTTATGTAACAGCTGCCAACTATCAGGTCAGCAGCCTAATAATACTAACATATAAATATCATAAAGTAAAGCGCCTGTAACAATTTACCTTCGGATTCTTATAAATCTTTTGGTGCACGTGAGCACCATAAGAACAAGTATCGAAAGAGCACTTATGCGATATGACAGCTTCTGAATCGGCGTCTTTCTGTAAGTTGTAATTATGTGAGAGATCCCCTCCCCGCCCTCCGGCAGGAATACTCTCACATATCCGTTATCATCAAAAGCTTCACCGACTTCAAGCTCCCTGACAGGATTGTTGTTTTCGTCTACAACATACGCACGATACCCATAGTAATATACATAGGGCATGTCGTAGTATTCCTTGGACATGTCAACCCACACCTCAAAGTATTTGGCGCCGTCATGCTTAAAGCCGTCGGCACTGCTTCCGTCACTTGCCCTTGCATTCTCAGGATTCTTGCACTCCGATGGCTCACACTCCACAGGAAGCCACTCAGCTCCCGAAACCTGCCAGTCCTCCATGAGAAGATCGTAGTACAGGTGAATCCTGCTTTCGCCGTTGGGATTCAAAAAGCCCGGTCTTGCGGCGTATCTTGTTGCAACCGTAAAGATGAGAAAGACAAGTACAGGCAAAAGAACTTTTTGCGTATTGAATGCAGCAAGCTCTTTTGAAAACTCATCGGCAGCTTCACGGACGGTCATAATCGCAAACATGATGAGCATCACCACGAGCACAAATTCAAACCTGTCCGTGTACTCAAAGAAGCTGAGTATTTCTCCCACTTTGCTCAGCCATATTGTCCTTGAGCAGGAGAAGATGATAATAATAACAGACGTCACAAAAAATGAATGAATATCCGTGGGCATCTTTCTCTTTTTGAAGATAAGGATCCCATAGACAATTGCTGCCAACACAAAAATGCATGAGTAAAGAATCCCGATATCACTCAAAAAGAGCTTTTCCGGTCTTAAAATATGATCCGTCACGGAATATGCATTGTCATTAAAGACAATGAATCTGATGTGACTTATCTGTTCCAGGGCAGGAAGCCAGTAGGCCGTTGTTGCGATCATTGCGACAAGCCCTGTCCCAACAAGTTTCAGAAGTACCACCGGCTTTTTTGTTATCTCTTTTGCAGACAGCAGCACCACAAAGATCATGGCAAAGAGCATCGTAAGAAAGATCATGTCATGAGTAAGAAGCACCATTGAGATCCCGATTCCAAATTCAGCAAAAGCCCCCTTCTCACCCCTGAGTGCCCTGAGGAGCCCGCACAGGGCAAGTGGCAGAAACAGGTAGGCAAAAAGGTGTGGCATTCCGCCGCCATCAAAGATGTTCTGGTCGTTTATGGCTGAGTTCATCACAAGTACTTCGCCGGCTAAGGCTATCCACCTGTTTCCTGTAAGAAGTCTGAAGCTCCTGTAAGTTACAATCGAGAGTATAAAGGTCACGACGAACAGATATATCTTAATCGTGATGTCATATCCCGCCCCGAGGGCGATTGCTGCGGCAGGGGGATATATCAGAATATCCGGGTAAAAGAATCCTATGCCGTAGCCAAAATTCTTCATGTGAGTGGGTCTTATTTTGGCTGGAAATATCCCTGACTTTAAGCTGTCAGCCAAAGTCATGATCCTTGCGTAGTGGAACTGGATCTCGGCACCATTTGTGAAATCATTTGTCATATAGGGCACCCAGAAAAGGGCAGTCCCAAGAAGTATTAAGATAAGTATCGCTGCGTCTTCCTTTCGCAGCCACGGAAACTTTTTATTCATGCTTTCCTCTTTCAGAAGTCTTAACGCCCTGCTGATATACTGCTTTCTCTTGCATTTACAAGGTCACTTTCTATCTGTTTCTTAAGTTCATCAATGGAACCGAATTTCATCTCAGGTCTTACAAACCTTATAAGCTCCACCTTCAACAGCTTCCCGTATGCGTCGCCGTCAAAGTCGTAAATATACGTCTCGACTCCCACCTGTTCCTTCTCAGAGATGGTAGGCTTCCTTCCTATATTGGTCATTCCCTCATAGACCCTGTTTTCAAGATGCACCCTGCTTGAATAGACACCGTACGGAGGCAGGAGTTTGCCTGCGGGCGGGATCACATTGACTGTCGGAACTCCTATTGTATGTCCTATATGCCTTCCGTGTTCCACGGTTCCGCAAATGCTGTAGTTGTAACCAAGAAGTCTTTTGACCATGGGCATATTGCCATCAGAGACTTCATTTCGAACTCTCGTAGATGAGACCTCGCTTCCGTCGATCCTGACCTTGTCGATGAGCCCCAGCTCGAAGCCTATCTCTTTGGAGAGGTTTCTCAGGAGGTACTGATCGCCGCGCCCCTTGTCGCCAAAAGACACATCGGTCCCGGCCGCGATGTAGTCCGCACCGATCTGCTTTACCAGAATGCGCCTGACAAATACCTCGGGATCTGTTGCGGCAGTCTCTGCCGTCAGAGGGAACTCAATGAGAATATCAATTCCCATTTCTTCAAACGCTTTTCTCTTTTCAAATCCTGTAAAGAGCTGCGGGATGCTGCTGCCTGTGAAGAACTCCTCAGGCGGCGGATCAAAGGTAAAGACAACGCTCTTAAGACCGTCGCTCTTCTGGGCAAGGATGAGATCAATGAGCTTTTTGTGTCCCACGTGTATCCCGTCAAACTTGCCTATCGCCACAGCGGTCTTGCCGTCTATATGAAATTCTGTTGTATCTGAGATTATCTGCATCTGTACTTCTCTTTCGACTTATTCTCACTCTTTTTCATAAAAGAACTTGTCCACATTGAAGCGGCGCGTCCTGCCGTCGTATCTGTATATGCCAAAAAATGTGCCGTCCTGTGAATACACTCTGAAGGCATCCCTGTCCTTGAACATCTCCTTTGCATATTCCTTGTCGCTTACAGATTCCGGGTCCTCGCACAGCACGTTGTCAGGCCTGAAGCTGTTGCCGTTTTCAAGGAGAACTCTGAAATCATCCCTGACATGCAAAGGGTCAAGGTCTTTGAAAATATACTCAGGCGACCTGATGATATCACAAAGAGTTCCCTCATCTCTCATCTTCTCAACCTGAGAGAGCGTCACTGCATCCTCCAGGTGGAAGGCTCCAACACAGGTCCTTGTGAGGTGCTGCATCGCAGCTCCGCATCCAAGCCTGTCTCCTATGTCATTGCAGAGAGTCCTTATATATGTGCCCTTTGAACACTTAACTTCCATGGTAAAAAGATGTTCATCATCAAGGTGTGAGTCATCCAGTATCTTTATCGCTTCTATGTGGATGCGACGGGGCTTTCTTTCAACTTCAAGTCCCTGTCTTGCAAGCTCATAGAGCTTTTTGCCGTTTTGCTTGATTGCGGAATACATGGGAGGAATCTGGTCGTAGTCACCGCAAAAAGCCTGTACTGCCTCGTGCAGCTCGTCTCTTGAGACATTGACCCTGGACTCTGACAGGATCTTACCTGACATGTCCTGAGTGTCTGTAACAACCCCGAGCCTTACCACAGCTATGTACTCCTTGTCGTGATCTGTGAGCATCTCAACAAGCCTGGTCCCCGTACCCAGGCACACCACCAGAACGCCCACGGCATCGGGGTCAAGAGTCCCCGTATGGCCTATCTTTTTCTGCTTCAGGATCCCCCTCAGCTTAGCCACCACATCGTTGGAAGTGAAGCCGGGCTCCTTGTATATATTGATTAGTCCGTTGTACTTGTTTGACATAACACCTCTCTCATCAGATATTGTCTGAAAGCGCAGCAGGTTTCTGATTTAATACAAGAGGCAACGGGATATAGTTCTGGTGGTTAACAAAAAACCTGTATAACTATGTCCCGCTGCCTCGTATCATTCTGCATACAGCTGCTTGTGAATGTACTTGGTTATGTTATTTATAACGTCATGCTGGGTGCCGTTTACAATACAGCCCGCAGCCCGCACATGTCCTCCGCCGCCAAGCATCTGTGCAACCTCTGAGACATTGACGACGCCGTTGCTTCGAAGGCTCACCTTGTACTCCAGAGGAGCAAGTTCATACATGAAAATAGCACAGTCAACTCCCTCCGTGAGAAGCAGCTGGTTAACTATGCCGTCAAGGTCATTGCTCTCAGCTCCGTAGAATTCCATGCTCTGCCTGGAAACCACGGATACTATGCATCTTCCATCCATGAGAAGGATGCTCTCAAGAAGTGCCCTTCCGAGTATCTGGTTCTGAAGATATGTCTTCTCATAGAAGACGTGGTCAATGAGCTTGCCGAAGTCAAAGCCGTAGGAAATGAGTTCTGCAGCCACTCTCATGGTCTTTGGGGAAGTGTTGTTGTATTTGAACACTCCTGTATCCGTCACCATTCCTGTATAGAGAGCCTTGGCTATCTCCACATCCATCCCTTTTTCATCAAGTGTGTCGTATACAAGCTCACAGGCAGAGCTGGCATCAGGCATGATATAAAGGTCATCGCCTGTTCCCTTGTTGCTAACATGATGGTCAATGTTTGCCGTTCTTTTGGCATTGTCAAAAAACTTCTCGGACTCTCCCGTTCTGTCCTTGGAGCAGTCTACGACGATAAACAGATCATAACTGTCTACATCAGTCTTAAAATCCGTTATTACCTCGTCAGAGCCCTTGATAAATCTAAGCTCCGGAAGAACCTTCTCGAGGAATACATGTACTTTGACATCCGGATAGTTCTTTTTAATATATAAATACATTCCAAGTGAGGCCCCTGTTGCATCACCGTCAGGTCTCACATGACTGGTTATACCGATAGTTTTGGCACTGCCTATCAGCTGATCAATTTTCATTAGTCCTCCTGATCTTCTTCTGCCTCTACCTCATCAGTATCGGAAATATCTTCTCCTCTTGCACGTCTCGCCTCATTGTCCCTGGCTGTAACCTCATCAATCTTCCTGGACATATTGATGGCGTATTCAATGGAATCATCCATTATAAAACGAAGTTCAGGTGTATATCTCATGTTGAGCTCTTTGGCAAGAGTGCTGCGGATATATCCTGCAGCAGACTTAAGCCCCTCGCTTGTCCTTGTCCTGTCCTCGTCATTACCCATGACACTTACCCAGACCTTGCAGGTCTTGAGGTCAGGTGCAACCTCCACATCCATCACAGATGTGAAGGGGCTGATCCTTGGATCCTTGCTGTAGCGGATAGCTTCGGATATGACCTTCTGAACTTCTCCGTTTATTCTTCTGTTCTTATTACTGTTTTTTCTCATATCTACCTCTTAAGAAAGGTGATCACTGGCGAGGTACTTCCACCATCTCATAGGCCTCTACCAGATCAAGTTCGTGGATCTGATCAAATCCGTCAAATACAAGACCACACTCAAAGCCTTCCTTGACTTCCTTGACATCGTCCTTGAATCTCTTAAGTGATGCAAGATCGCCCTCGAAGATCTGCTCGCCGTCTCTTGTGATACGAACCTTGCACTCTTTCTTGATGACACCGTCCTTGACAAAGGCACCTGCGATATTGCCGACCTTGGAAGCCTTGAATATCTGGCGAACCTCTGCGTGACCTGTAACCCTCTCTTCATAAA
>CAMNOS010000119.1 GCA_946546925.1 uncultured Butyrivibrio sp. | reverse complement strand
ATGAGCAGGCTGCTTCAGAAGATGCGGGACCGGAGATACCTGAATCGGTAGATCTTTCAGAATATGTTACATCCACAGTGATAGAGAGAAAGAATCCAGATGGTTCCTGGGATGTTGTAAGCAAAGAAGAAATCAATGAGGGCGACTGGATCAGAATCACCTACCATTGGGATGTCCCCGATGAAGCCAAGCTATCAGACAACATCAGTATGAATATTTCTGATGAGATGGACATAATTGATGCAAAGAAGGCAACTCTTCTGGATGGTTCGGGAGATGCTACCATTACAGGCGATGGAACCATAAAAGTTGAGTTTAATGAGGAAGTAAAAAAAGAAATACTAAACGACAATGAAGGCGATGATGAACTTCAGGCAAAGGTTGAAGCTGAGAATGGAAGTCCTTTCTTTGGAAAAGGAATATTTACCGCAGTACTTGGGATGATGAGTCCGCTTAAAGTCTACGCTGCAGATGAGGGAATGACAGTAGAGGGTACTGCCAAAGCAAACAATTCAGGAGATGCTGCAAGTATTGAGTTTGATCCGAACTGGATACAAAGCGTTACCGCCAAGACAGGTCCTACGGAGATCTGGGAAAATGGTAAATTCGTGGGATATGATACATCCAATAGTGCAGATCTTCACTCCGGAGATACTATTGCAGATGGAACGGTTGTATATTTTGACATCGACTACGAGATACCTGCAAGTACCTTGGCAGATGCAAACGGTAATCTGAAGAACTGCACACTGATCTACAACATCTCCGATAAGCTCGGGATCATACCGGGCGGAGATGAATGGAACCCCTTGACTGATACTATCTACAGAAGATCGGACAGGTCACCGATAGGAACCATAACCATTCAGAACGGTGTGGCTACTATAGAGTTCTATGAAAGCTTTGCAAAAGAAAATGCGACAAAGGCCATCGACTCGGATTTCTATTTTGCCGGCACTGTAAACAAGAGCTCCGATCAGGAATCTGAAGAGATAACCTACAATTTTAACGAGAAGCTGAACTTCACTGTGAAAGTTGTGGATACCTCCCAGTATGACCTTAAGATCCAGAAGAGCAACGGAGGCATTGTAGAAGGCAACAAAGTTTACTACGAGATCCGGATAAGCTCTGACGGAAAAAATGGATCGGGCGGTGAGATCACTCTTACAGACTCATTCTCCTTCAGCAATGAGGAGGCGAAAAATACCTTTAACCGATCACAGCTGGGGACAATTACCGTCACCAAGAACGGCAAAACAGTAAAGACTATTACCCAGAACGGCACTTCCGACGGGTATGAGTTTACTCTGCCTGAACTTGCAAAAGGTGAGGAATACATCGTCAAATACTGCTATCAGTATGACAACGGTACAAACGGCATAGATAAGCTTGAACAGGACACTACGGTAACAAACAGAGCCGTCGCGAAGACTGACAACTTCGGAAAGAAGGAAGCATCATCAAGCTTTACCATAGAGGGTCAGAAAAACAAGAATACCCCTGATATAAAAAAGGAATTTGTCTCAATTGACAAGAACAACAAGACCGTTACCTGGAAGATCATCGTAAATTCCAAGAATGTGCCACTTGCAGGTTTCAATCTCAAAGATATTCTTACGGAGAGTGATCCTTACGGAAAAAGATATGATACATATTATAAAGGAAACGCGATTATAACCCCGAAGCCGGGAAACAGCGGAAACAGCTCGCAGACGATATACATTGATGGCGAAAATGGCTATACTTTCCCTGCAAATACAAAGCCGGTGCAGTATACCATAACAATTACAACGCCTTATGATGAGTTCACACTGATTGACGGTAATACTGTTTACAACAGAGCAACCATTGATGATGACGACCACCACAATCAGACACCCGCCATCCCTTCGGGTACTATTGAGACTGACATTGATAAAGATAATAAGATAGAGAAAAAAGTCGAAGAGTATACATATCGGGGATCTGAAGCGGTTATCAGATGGTCTGTAAAGGCAATCAAGGATATAAAAGCTATTCAGACGGATGATAACGGCAGAAAATACTGGCACTTTATTGATGAGATGAGCCAGGGGCAGGTGATAACGGATGAGCAGCTAAATGCGCTTAAGGCCCAGCTTACCGATAAAGGTATCGAGTACCTGATAGAAACAGGAGATAAGGTTAAACTTTACCAGAGCGATACGACAGGTTATACGACGTTTAGCATACGCTTCTACAGTGACATTGCCAAAGATTTTAAATACACCTATGAGACCACCGGAAGCATAGGAGACGGAAGCGTAAATATGACTTATACCAACAACTCCTATGTCTACAGCAAGAACCTGGAAGGCTCGGGGGACAGTGTTACATATAAGCCAATGCTCTCGAAGTTTGACGGCAACATGAAGACACTGGGAACCTACAATTACAACGATGACTACCTGGAGGGGCAGGGAATCCTGACATGGATCATAAAGCTTGAGGTCCCGGGTGATGAGAGAGCAGAATACGGAACATTGACAATAAGAGAGCACCTTCCTGAGACAGTGACGCAGCTGTCAGAGGAGGATGGAGGCCTTGCAGTTGGCACCTCATATGACGCAGTAACGGATTTTGAATCAGGTAAGGCTGAAATAGACGGAGTTACGTTCACAAGAAACGGATCCGACATCACTTTTGATGGAGATTCTGCAAGAGGGAAGACATTTTTCTTCCGGGTAAAAGCGAAGATAAATGAAGATCAGATTGTGGATGGTGTCTGGAAGAACGGGACACTTCAGGAGTCCTTTGAGAACAAAGCCGTACTTCTTGATAAGAACGGTGATGAACTTCAGTGGGCAGCCGAGACCACGGATGTCAATCTGGTGGGAGAGATAATTGAGAAGGCGCAGATTGTTCTAAATGACAGTACATCCAAAAAACAGGAGATTGAATATACTCTGGAGATCAATAAACAGGCAGAAGACCTTCTTCCAGGGGGAGATGAACTTGCTCTGAAGGATACACTGAGGGCAGGATATTATCAGGATAACTTTACGGCAATCCTCAAGGAAGACGGCATTAAGGTCTGGGAAGTTGATGAGGACGGAAACAGGACACTTCTTCCGGGTGATGAGTACAGCCTGAACGTAAGCAGCACCGATGTTGTTTACGCAGAGGGTAACATCTACGATGAAAAGTATGTCAGGTATAGCAACATGGAGTTTAAGCTTCCTGATAAGAAGCACATCGTGATTGAATATACCTACGATTTTGAAAGATTGGATAAGGTGGGTGACACCACAAATCTCTATAATTTCAGGAGTATTCATGTTAAAAATGATGCTGTGCTTGAGGGAATATCCAGAAATAATTCATCAGATCATGAGGAAGCAACGATAAAAATCTACAGGATTGGTGCCACTGCTGAGGTAGTTGGCGCGGATTTTGCAAAAGTTGATGTCAATGACATCTCCAAGCTCTTAGCAGGCGGAACTTTCTCGCTGTGGGTTTATGACAGCAACCGGTCACAGGAAGAAACTGATAAGTTTGGTGACAAGGGATACACTCAGGTATTTCTTAACAGAATAGATGCGGATATATATGAGCCTACGCAGTCAGGTGATTCCACATTTACGACGACGGACGGCAGCTGCTCTTTTACAAGGCTCAAAATGGATGTAGCCTACAGGATAGTAGAGGAGGTTGCACCCGGCGGCTACAAGATAGGTAAACCCATCTACTTTGTATATGAGAGTAAGCTGGGAGCCGAGATAAGCGTTCCTTCAGACTTTACTGAAAAGGGTGGGGTGGTACATCAGCAGGGTGAGAGAATCCTCTTTACCGATGAAAAGGATGAGACCACCAGTATAACTGTCAGAAAGGAATGGATAAACGCTGACGGGACCCAGGCACCGATAACCTTTAAACTCGGAAGACGCAAGTCGCACATAGCCAGCACCTATGACTATTACACGGTTGATGTCTACTACATCAAAAACGGAGCGATAGAATCCTATAAGGGTTATCCGTCTGTGAGAAAAGGTTCTACACTAAGCTACAACATACCAAGAATAAGAGATAACGCCACAACGGTCGTGGTAAATGGTAACAGCACGGTGTATGCCGGACTTGCCTGGAACGAAGAACCATATATAAAAAATGAATCATGTACGATAAATGGCGATACCACGATTATGATTCGGGTCAACAACATAGCCATGAACTATTCGCTTCAGACAAGTATCGTCTCATCTGATGTGGTGAACGGGGACGAAAAAGAAGCCGGTGCCGATGAGTTTTCTGAGAACGAATATCAGCTGTCTGATGGAAACAACTGGAAGATGACGTTTGACAAACTTGATAAGAACTATGAAGAAGCCGGCAAGAAGTACGAATGGCTTTACTTTGTAAAAGAAGTTTCGGTAAACGGTTTCTATGATGTGACCTACACCACCAATAACATACACGGAACCAACCGTGGAACAATTACTATCACCAACACCAGGAACCAGAGGGAGGCTTATTCACTTCCTAAAACAGGAGGCACCGGAAAGCTTCCGTTCGTAGTCTTGGGAATTGGACTGTGCATGACAGCCTTTTGTCTTGAAGAAGGACTTAAGCATAAAAAACAAGATTCAAAGGAGAGGAAAAAGCAATGAAATGGATTAAGAAACTATTAACAGGTATTCTCGCAGCAACTCTTGTATTTACCATGAATGTAACGGCATTTGCAACCGATAGCAGTGAGAACAGTAACGTGGCTGAAAGTTCAGCAACACACAAGATCACTGTAAATGATACTCAGGAAGGACAGATTTACTACCTCTATAAGGTTCTTGATTATGTTCCCACAAGCGCCCCCGAACTCGGAGCATACAAGCTTCCTGAAAACGGCTCATTCAATAACAAGATTAAAGAACTCACAGATTATGTTTCGGTAGATAAGGACAATTATGTTACCTGGGTAAAGAAAGACAAAGACGGCAATATCGCTCAGGCTGATGCGGACGCTTTTGCCAAGGAACTTCAGGCAGCTGTTCCGACTCAAGTTGACGAGAACGGAAAGACTATTCCTCAGAATTCAATGGACAGCAAGAAAGCTGATGGTACCAGTATAGAGTTCACAGGACTTGATTTCGGATACTATATGGTATATTCATCTCTTGGTTCTCTTGTATCTTTAAACACAACAACTCCGGATGGCGAGGTTGATGAGAAGAATGATGTTCCTGACATCACCAAGGAAGTTGAAGAGGATGGAGACGGAACAAACACTTCATGGGGAGAAAACAACGACGCAGAGATTGGCCAGATCATCAATTACAGATCGGATGTGACTATCCAGCCAAACGGAAGAGATTATAAAGTTACTGATATAATGACAGAGGGACTCACCTTCCAGGGAACAGGAGACGATGTATTTAAAGTAAACGTACTTACTAAAACAGGAGAAGCAGCTCTTACAAAAGGATCTGATTATTCAGTAGAAGAAAAGACTGATGGATTTGTCCTTAATTTCAGCAACACTTATATCGATACAGTTACAGAAGCTACAACAGTCAGAATCTCATATCAGGCTAAGCTCAATGAGAATGCTGAGATCAATACAAAAACCAACGATAATGAGATTTACCTTGAATATGGTAACAACACAGAAACCGAGCACAAGTATACTCATACAAAGACATACCCTGTAAAGATCTTAAAGTATGATAGCGCAGATAGCGCAGACGATACTAAGAAACCTCTTGCAGGAGCCGAGTTCACACTTCAGGATGCTGCAGGCAAGTATCTGACATTTAAAGTAAATGACAGCGGACAGTATGTAGTTACAGGTAAGGCGGATGCTGCCGGTGATAATAATAATACCAAGCTTACTTCAGGCGCTGACGGCTCAACCGGCAAGGAGATTGTAATAATCGGTCTCGACAGCGACACATACACACTCACTGAGACAAAGGCTCCAGCAACCTATAACGCACTCACCGAGCCCAAAGAAGTTAGAGTTCTTCCATCATCTACTCTTGCAGATAATGCAATTACCTTAGTTGAAGTACCCAACAGCAAGGGAACACTTCTTCCTAGAACAGGTGGAATCGGTACAACAATCTTCTATGTTATCGGCGGACTTCTTATAGTTGCAGGTGCTGCATACTTCATCGTTCGCAGAAAAGCAGATGCTGAGTAATTAAGAGGGTATGAAAAAGTTTTAATATATGAATCTTGTTAAAAAAGGTTGCACCGGGCAGGATTATCTGCCGGGTGCAGCCATATAACAAGAGGTTTAACCAGGGTTAGCAGATGAAGAAAAACAGCATGAAAAAGCTGATTCCTAATATCATATTCGGACTGATCTTTTTGGCGGGATTGTGCATTTTTCTTTATCCGTCAGTAAGCAATTACATCAATTCAAAGCATCAGAGCAGAGCAATAACCAACTACGAGGACATGCTGGGCAAGATACCCGTAGAAGACTATTCAAAGTTCTGGAAAGAATCCGAATCTTTTAATGAAAGGCTTGCTCTTTCCGGAAATTTCATGTATCTTTCCGATGAGGAAAAAGAACTGTACAGGACCCTGCTTGATCCCACAGGAACAGGCATTATGGGATATATAGAGATTGAGAATATCGGAGTGAATCTGCCGATATATCACGGCACGGAGGAGTCCGTGCTGCAGGTTGGAATAGGACACCTTGAGGGTAGTAGCCTTCCAACCGGTACATCTTCCACTCATGTAATCCTATCAGGTCACAGAGGACTTCCGTCCTCAAAACTGTTTTCTGACCTTGACCAGATGATCGAGGGGGACACATTTTTACTGCATATAATGGATAAGACCTTTGCCTATCAGGTGGACAATATCAGCATAGTTCTTCCCGAGCAGACCGGGGCACTGTCTATCCAGAATGGAAAAGAATATGTCACGCTGGTTACTTGTACGCCCTATGGCGTCAATACTCACAGGCTTCTTGTGAGAGCAAAGCGTGTTGATTATAATGAAGAAACAAAGCTTCTTGTACCGGCGGATGCCAGCAGATATAATCCGCTTATGGTTGCTCCTTTTATTGGAGGACCGGTACTTTTTCTGGCATTTGTGATCTTTCTTTTCAGGACCAGGAAACCTAAGAAGAAAGCCGACAGATAATGAGGATTGTCTTATGAAAAAAACTGGGAATAAAATAAGCGTAATAGTGGCTTTTGTCCTCTCATTCCTGCTCCTTTTAGGAAGTACGCCAATGACTGCACAGGCGCAGGGCAAAATAGATACTTCCAGAACCGGAAAGCTTACCGTCATCTACAGTTATGGTGAGGACCTTTACTTTACTGGAGTTAAGTCATCCATTTACAAGATCGGTTCAGCTACGGAAGATGGCAGCTTTACACTGGATGCAGGGTACGTGGATGTTTCATCCATAAAGGACCTTGACACCATAACCGATCCCGATACCGCCGATTCACAGTGGAAGCAGATACTCGAGGATGTCAAAGAGACAGCCCTCTCCGGAGATGCAACCTATACTGCCGTATCCGAGGATGGAAAAGCTGTTTTTTCAAATCTGGAACTGGGCATATATCTGGTTAATTCAGACAAGGTGGAAGAGGATGACTGCACTTATGTTTTCGCTCCTTTCCTTGTGACGGTGCCGCAGCTTGGTGAAGACAATGAGTGGATCTACGAAGGCGCTTCATACATTGCGACAGCCGTAGCTAAATGTGAGAAGTTTGATAAAGAAAAAGAAGTTGAGTTTTCTCTTTTAAAGAGATGGCAGGACAGAGGCGCGGAGAGAAGAAGGCCCGCATCCATCACTGTTGAGATCAAAAAGGACGGAGAGTTCTATGAACTCGTGACCCTCTCGTCATCAAACAACTGGCAGTATTCCTGGAAGGATGAGCCGGGACACGAATGGAGCTTTGACGAGACGGTAAAGGGCTCTGTAAAGTACAAGATGAAGATAAAGAATACTGTGACAGCTGACGGCGGAAAAGTGGTTTACACCATGACCAACTCATATACGCCGCCTGATACGCCTCCGGATACCCCAGGCAACCCGCCTGACACACCGCCTGACACACCGCCTGATACACCGCCGGGACCGCCGCGTATTCCGGATATTCCCGAGGTTCTTGGCGCTGTGAGGGAGCTCCCAGCAGTTCTGGGTGCACGAAGACTTCCACAGACAGGTCAGCTCTGGTGGCCTATTCCCGTTCTTGTGATAGGAGGCGTCTTCCTTATCGTCAAGGGCGTCAGGAAAGCTTCGAAAAACACAGCCAAATAGATAAAAATCACCGCATAAGCCCTGCATCGCAAAAGCAGGGCTT
>CAMNOS010000118.1 GCA_946546925.1 uncultured Butyrivibrio sp. | reverse complement strand
ACAGGCCCTTATAGGGCCAGAACAAACCACCGGCTAAGCCGGTGGTTCTGATTGTATGAATTCAAATTTGTAATGTTTTTGTAATTAATTTTATAAATATACTTGATTTCTTTAGAGGAGTGTATCATACTATATCTAGTATGAAAAAAGGAATTGGCTTTAGAACTGTATCCGGCATCCTTTTTGTTGTGCTTCTCATTGTCTTTACAGCAGTTGGAGCGATAATGAGCGGGAAGAGGTCTCTGTCAGGCAAGTCCGACAGCTCTGCACCATATCTTGAGATGCAGGATACTTTAACTGATACGGCCGATGTACCGTGCAAGTCTTCGGACGACTCTGTCATCTGGAAGGACGGATGGGTCAGGTACAACGGGGAGATATATGAGTACAAAGAGGGCATACTGACATTCCTTATTATGGGTATCGACAAAGAGGGAGTGAACACTGCCGAGTCGGGATCACTCGACGGAGGACAGGCGGACTTTCAGATACTGCTGGTACTTGATCCGACTACTAAGAGGATAGAGATCATACCCATCAATAGGAATACCATGGTTGACGTTGATGTCTATGACTCCATGGGAACAGTTATAGGTACTACCAGGGCTCAGATATCTGTCCAGCACGGTGTCGGCAACGGCGCTGAGGAGAGCTGCGAGTATCAGGTGAGGGCGGTTTCCAGGTTTTTCTACCAGCTTCCAATTCACGGTTACGCGGCTATGCAGAGAGATGGGATTGCAGCACTTGCAGACAGTGTAGGTGGTGTAGATGTTATAGTTCCCGAGGACAATGTCACTCCGTCCATTACCTTCAGGAAAGGTGAGCAGCTGCATCTTGAGGGTGATCAGGCCAAGTTGTTTCTCTGGGACAGAGATCAGGAACTTGGAGGCGCAGACAGAAGGCTGGAGAGACAGAAGGTCTTTCTCAAGGCCTTTCTTGAAAAGATGGTATCGACCGTCAGGAAGAATCCTGCAGCCATAACAGGCATTTACAGCGCGGTATCAAGGTATGTCACAACCGACATTGAGCTCAGCGAAGCGCTCTACCTTGGAAGCACCTGCGCAGGATATACATATGATTCCGACAGCTTCCATACAATTGCCGGAGAGACAGTAGAGGGAGAGATATCTGATGAGTTCTATGCAGATCAGGATGACCTGCGAAGGCTCATGATAGAAGTGTTCTATGAGAAAGTTGACTTGCCGGAAGGAAATTAGGAAGACAATTCCGTTCCTTTCTGCTATAATCTTAACATTGCTGTCAGGCTGTGTTTCACAAGCGTCCGTAGATACGCAGGACAGCGGTGCTGACACCGCAGACAGCGTACAGGAGACGACGCAGGAGCCATCTGAGGATACACAGCAGGAACAGACTGATTCCGCAGATCCTGTAACCGGAGAGAGCGCCGCAGACGGAGAGATTGATTTTGAGGCCCTTAAGGCTATTAATCCGGACATATTCGGATGGATATATATTCCGGATGCAGGTGTAGATCAGCCCCTTCTTCAGCACGAGGAGGACGATCTGTACTACGCAACGCATGATGCTGCAGGAGGTACCGGTGGGAGCGCCCCTTACACAGAGTTCCCCAACAGGACTGACTTCTGTGATTTCAATGAGGTCATATACTGCGTGGATGGGGAGTATATCCATTCTCTGACAATTCCTGACAACTTTGACAAGGCCGGGGATATAGAGATCTTCATAGATGGCAATCACCTCACCTATGAAGTAGTGATGGCGAGGAAGTGGGAGAGGATCGATCTCCTCACACAATACGCGTTCCCTTCGCCTCAGGATGCTGAGAATTTCATCAGAGACTGTAAAGATACCATGTCTTTGTCCGATAATATCAGTAGTGGGTTTGATGAGCTCACATGTGATGATTTCCTTATAACCCTCATTGGATACCCGGAGGGAGACAGCACCAGCCAGTACATGGTGATAGCAAGGCTCATCGAGGATGAGCAGGGTACCATCAGAACGCCCCAGGGAGAGATTCCTGGTATAACCTTTTAGGTGACTGCGCCGCAAGGCGAGCACATATACCACACATTTTGGGGAAGGAGGAATACCCAGTAATGAAGAAACAGCTAGTTTTAGTATCCACACTTATTAGTGTTCTTGCTTTCTCAATGCCTGTATTTGCTGCAAGCCCTACAGCGGCTAAGGCACTTACACCCACTCAGAAGGCAGAAGTAACATCTAGTGCATCACAGCTCCTTTCAAGTGGTGCTGTTAGCTCTCAGGCAGCTGCCACAGCCGTTGCTACATCATCTGTAGACATCGTGGCTGCAGGCAAGACTGAGGAAGCTCTCGACAAAGAGACAGCAGCCATTTATAAGGGAATGGATGATGCCAAGAAGGCAGTTATTGATGCCGCTGCTACCAAGCGCAACATGAGTGCACAGGAAGTTATCGGTAACTACATCAAGGCAGACAAGGAGCTCTTTGATCTCCCTGCCAAGATCGAGTGGTCCGAGGCTCTTTGCATGAGTGCTGTTGACGACAAGGCCGGAAGTGTCAACTGTGTACTTTCAAGACCTGCTGTTGAAGTTTCCAAGGAACTCATAGATCTCGTTAAGAAGACCAACGCTGAGTACAAGACCATGGGAGCATTCCAGCTCAATCTTCAGGGTCGCAAGAACTACAGGAAGATTGATACAGCTATCGCAGTAAGCGGAGTTACAGACAAGGACACTGTTGCGAACTTCAAGGCATACCAGAAGGTTGGTAACAAGCTTGTTGCAGTTAAGATCACGTCTGTATCCAAGGGCGCAATTGGTATTCAGGTGACTAACTCACTTCCGGTTATCATCGTAAGAGTTCTGTAATTCAGATTATTTTATGACATGTCATTAACAAAATGAAAACCCTAGTGTGTGGATTGGTCCGGTTCCCTGAACAGGGGAATCGGACTATTTAAAGAGAAGAATTATGAGAAATAAGAGATTTTTCCTTCAGATAATTCCAATTTTGATGACGAGTTTGATGCTGACAGGCATCCCTGTCTATGCAACCGAGAATCAGCCGGATCAGCCTGCCCAGCAGGAACAGCAGGCAACGCAGCAACAGGAACAGCAGGCACAGCAACAAACCCAGCAACCGGCAGCACAGGAGCAGACTCAGCAACCTGCAGCGCAGGAACAGCAGACAGCTCAGCAACAGCAGACAGCTCAGCAACAGACATCCGAGCAGACCACTCAGGAGCAGACCCAACAGGCAACCGAGCAGACTCAGCAGCCCGCTGCAGTAGTCAGACCCGCGGCCAGGACTGTTGTGACTCCTGTAGTAGTTCAGCAGGAAGAAGAGGCTGAGGCTGAAGAGACTGAGGGTGAAGGAGCTGAAGGTGGTGAGGGGTTTACTTCCGAGCAGGGAGAGTATTCTCTCAAGCTCATCAAGAATGCCAACATGAGAGAGGAACCTTCGACGGATGCAGATAGCCGCATCATCATTCCCTTTGGTATCACCATTTCTGCCTCGCAGAAGGTTACCAACAGTGTAGGAGAGACCTGGTATATGTCTGAGTATGGCGGATATACCGGATATATCAGAGGCGATATGGCTGATGTGACTACGATATCAGTACAGACTGTTGAAGAAGGCGAAGGTGAAGCAGAAGCAGAAGCCGAAGGCGAGCCGGAAGAGGTAACTTCGGAAGAGACACAGGAGCCTGCCGAGGGCGTTAGCAAGCGCTCCAATTACAGAACTACCACCAAGAAGACTCCGGTTACCATCAACAGGCAGTACAACGCCCAGACCTATACAGGTGGGGATGTGGAAGTAGAGCCCAGGGAGAAGGTGGATCTAATCTTTATCCTCTTTTTGGGAGCTGCGGCGATCGGTTGTGTATTTTCTTATATGATGATGAACTCACTCAGATCAGAGTACAAGAGATACAGGAGAAATAAATTAAGTAAGGAGCGCAAGAACTGACATGGACCAGGATAACAGATCAGAGAATAAGAAGGTGATCCTGCAGGTAGACAAGAGGGACTCTTCGGAGTCGGAGATAGACCTTATCAATGTCTTTACCTTCATGGGCAAGAGGAAGAGGCTCATCGCACTTCTATTATGCCTTTCAATTTTACTTGGAGTTACAGTGGGTGCGTTCTACTGCGGCTTTGAGCACCTGACAGGCAAGGGATCCTATGCAAGAGCCATGATCTCTTTCCAGTTTGACGGAATAGAGCAGGGACATGACCCCAACGGGGCAGCTTTTGACGTCAACCAGATCAAGTCCCCATATGTGATCGAGGGAGCACTTGCCAACCTCGGGATCGATGAATCCTATATCGAGAAGGTGAGGGAGAACATCGTGATTCAGGGAGTTATCCCCAAGGATGCCCTTGAGAGGATAACTGTCATCAACGAAATGGCTGAGAAGGACTCCAAGTACTACGAACAGCTCCTTGACGTATCCTATTTCCCTTCACAGTACGTTGTATACCTCTATGATGACGGCACCTTCAAGTCGGAGGAACTGGCACAGATCCTCGACGGGATAACAACCAATTACAAGAAATATTTCCTCGAGACCTATGCCAATGCCAAGGTCCTCGCGGTTACCTCCAACCTCCTGAGTGAGGATGATTACGACTACGGCGAGAGCATCAACCTCCTTAAGACGCAGATAAAGATAATGCTGTCATACGTGAGAGAGAAGAGAACTGAGGCTCCTGATTTCAGAGCTTCGTCAACAGGCCTTTCATTCCAGGATATTGTAACAGCTCTGGAGTTCGTCAACACTGTTGACATCGGCAGGATCTCAGCCCATGTTCAGAGCAAGTCCCTCACAAGAGACAAGTCCAAGCAGATTGATTACTATGAGTACGTTATTAGGGATATAATCAACAACATCTCTGAGACACAGAGCAAGCTCGATACAGTGACCAAGGCAATCGCATCCTACGAGAAGGACCCAGTCATCGTTGTGAGCAACTCTGATTCAACTCTTGAGTACGGCGAGAAGAATGAGTACTATGACACGCTGGTGAACCAGCAGCTCTCACTTAACAATGAGATCGCTTCCTACAACACCACGCTCAATGAGTACTATGTGCTCCTCAATAACCTGACAGACTCAGAAGTCTCTAATGACCAGGATGACTTTGACTATGCTGATGAGCTTCTTTCAAGTGTCAACACTACTATGGCTTCCTGGGTAGAGCTTATCGAGGCTACAACAGAGGAGTACTATTCCACAACACTCTTCTCCAACGCAGTTACAGTTGTGCTTCCGGCACAGTATTTCGTAGACGGAGGAATAGTTCATATCATCAAGAACATGGCGATTCCTTCAGCAGCATTTATCGTGATCGTACTTATCTGGTGGTTTGCAAACGCTGTTAAGGAAGAGATCCGCTATCAGAGAAGAAAAGAAGAGAGAGAAAAAGCAGTAAGAGGTGAGTAAGATAGATACCGCAGGCACACAACAATTTAAACCTATATCCGGAAGTAAGAGGGACAGTTTCAAGCTGTCCCTGAAAGTCGTTGTGTTTGCAGTTATTGCAGCCTTCGTGATCTCCGACATCCTGTACCTTTTTATGAACAAGGGGCATGCGAGTTTAAAAGAGAATGCAATGACAGCAGAGCCTGTACTTCAGCAGACAGAGGCAGTATCCGCCGAGGAGGCAGTCATCTGGAAGGATGGATGGGTCAAGTATAACGGCGGTATATATGAGTACAAGGACGGCACCATGAACTTCCTTCTCATGGGCATAGACAAGAACCTCGACGGGACTGCTGTTTCAGGTGGACTTGAGGGAGGACAGGCAGATTTCCTTGCACTTCTCGTCCTTGATGCAGAGGATGAGAGCATCAGGCTCATCCCTATCAACAGGAACACCATGTCGACAGTTGAGATGTTTGACGAGAAGGGCGAAGAGATGTTCAAGACCACGGCCCAGATCGCGGTTCAGCACGGTGTAGGAGACGGGCAGGAGGAGAGCTGCGAGTACCAGGTCAGGGCTGTATCCAACCTCTTTTATCAGCTTCCCATACACGGATATGCAGCACTCAGCCTTGAGGGTATCGTTCCCCTCAATGACGAGATAGGCGGCATTGATGTTGTTGCTCCTATGGACTATGTGTCCTCTGAACTCAATGTGAAAGAGGGCGAGGAGCTTCACCTTCAGGGTGATGATGCATACTGGTTCCTCCGG
This sequence comes from uncultured Butyrivibrio sp., assembly GCA_946546925.1. Lineage (GTDB taxonomy): Bacteria > Bacillota > Clostridia > Lachnospirales > Lachnospiraceae > Butyrivibrio. The sequence goes on along the minus strand of CAMNOS010000118.1, from coordinate 2,249 downwards.
AGCAGGGATCAGGAACTTGGCGGTGCTGACAGGAGATTCTCCAGGCAGAGAGTATACCTGGAAGCTCTTGTATCAGGGCTCTACTCCAGGATTAAGGAGGATCCGCTGTCACTTATCACCATGTACAACAGCATCAGTAACTATGTTGTGACTGATATCGACAGCTCAGAGCTTGCATATCTGGCAACTCAGGCGTCCAGGTATTCATATGACAATAGTCACATATCGGATATTGCAGGTGAGACGGTTGAGGGTGAGATATCCGATGAATTCTATGTTGATGATGAGAGCCTCAGGAAGCTTATCATCGATACGTTCTATAAGAAAGTTCGCTGAGATATGGCAGAACAGGTCCATTATTAGTTCGTTAAGGTTTGGGAGAGAGATGTCCGGTAATAAGGTTCAGGGGAAGTATATATACAGGGGATTGTGTCAGCTTCTGCTGACTATTATTTCTGCATTCATTTTCTACATTCACTGGAAGAATTTCGTAGTTGTTCACCCAGGTATCAGACACCTGAACAGAATATCCAACATGATGATCGCGGTTGCAATCTATATCATCCTGTTTACGATCATTGGAAGGTGGCTCCACGCCTTCAAGATCGGCGTTGAGAGAAAGACCAATATAATCGCGTCGCAGTTTCTTACTGCACTGGCAGTTGATGTGCTGGAGGTTTTCGTCTCTGTTGCTCTGACCGGTCAGTACGTTCTCTTTTTCGACCTTGTCTGGATGTATTTCCTCATGTTCTTCATGCACATGGCAGTTCTGATGCTACTCGTTATTCCCATGATAGACTTCTACAGGAAACTGTTCCCGCCGCTTCGGGTGATAGAGATCAACGGCGATCGCAACAACGACATCTATTCCAAGATGATCCTCATCCCCTACAAGTACAGGATCGACAAGGTGATACACTGCAGTGCAAGCGAGGAGGAGATCAAGGAGGAGATAAGAGATTTTGACGCAGTCCTCATCGGGGACATGCCTGCCCAGGATGAGAACAAGGTCCTCAAGGTATGTTTCGATGAAGACAAGAGGGCATATTTCGTTCCAAAGCTCTCTGACATAATCGTCAGAAGTGCCGAGGAACTCAACCTTTTCGATACACCGCTTTTCCTTGTGAGGAACAACGGAATGCACTGGTGGCAGGCGGTCATCAAGAGATTCTTTGATATCTTCTTAAGCCTCATCGCACTTGTGATACTAAGCCCCGTGATGATAGGTACAGCAATCGCCATCAAGCTCGAGGATGGAGGCCCTGTGTTCTACAAGCAGGAGAGATGCACCATCGGATGCAGGAAGTTCATGATACTCAAGTTCAGGTCCATGATAGTTGACGCGGAGAAGGACGGTAAGCCCCATCCTGCAGGTGAGAATGACGACAGGATTACCAAAGTGGGTCACGTGATAAGAGGCTGCAGGATAGACGAGCTTCCTCAGCTCATCAATATCCTCAAGGGTGAGATGTCCATCATCGGCCCACGCCCTGAGAGAGTAGAGCATGTTGAGAAGTACACACAGGATATCCCAGAGTTCACCTACAGGTCCAAAGTAAAAGGGGGACTTTCCGGAATGGCTCAGGTGTACGGCAAGTACAACACCACTGCTCTCGACAAGCTTAAGCTGGACCTCATGTATATAACAGGCTACAGCCTTCTTCTTGACCTTCAGATCATATTTGAGACAGTCAAGATCCTGACTCAGAAGGAGAGCACGGAAGGGTTCTCAGAGGAGAGAGCCAAGGAGATGCAGGGCGGCAGCAAGGAGTGACAGGACTCTGTATATAGCACAGAGGTTCCAAGGAGTGATTTAGTGTGTGGTACATAATTCAGGTTATGACAGGATATGAAGAGAAGATTATGAAGGAATGTGAACTTCTGACTGATGTGAATGAGGAAGTATTCATTCCTTCTATTGTTTTTGAGAAGAAGGTGCGGGGCGAGGAAGAAGAGACGATTAAGCCCATGTTCCCCGGCTATATCTTCTTCGAGACAGGAGATGTAGAGGACCTTTTCTATCGCCTCAAGAAGGTTGTGGGCCTAACCAAGATCCTGAGGACCGGAGATGACTTTACGCCACTTCCTGATGAAGAGGCTGATGTGATAAGGCGCCTTGGAGGCGACAGTCACCAGGTTGAACTCTCTGTGGGTTACAAGACAGGAGACCGTGTCAGAATAACAGAAGGACCCTTGAAGGAGTTCGAGGGCGAGATTGTCCGCGTCGACAGAAGAAAGAGAACCGCCAC
>CAMNOS010000117.1 GCA_946546925.1 uncultured Butyrivibrio sp. | reverse complement strand
TTTTCTTTTATATATTCCAGAAATCTTCTTGTATCTTCAAACTTCTGAGCCTCCTTCTCCAGTTTATCCAGTGCATTTATGCTCTTTTCAAAAAAGCTGTCGAGTCCCACACTCCTTCTTAGGTATCTTACAGAAAGCGCAGGCCTTAAGTGGGATATCATGTGGATTACTCTGAAAAAGTCTCTCACCGTCTTCTGTTTCCCCGGATTGTCCCTATAGAAGCTTAACAGTTCTTTTTCTGTTACTGTTTCCTTACCTGCAGCCTCCCTGGAAATATAGCGCATCGGTACATTCATTATCCTGTAAAAGTCGCTCCTGCTTTGCCCCTCATAGGCAAACTCAAGGTAGGAAACAAGTGTCTGAACTGCCTTGTCCTTATAGATGTTCTCCTCAAAGGAGTCAAGATTGGTAGGAATGTTGTACTGCCTTAATACTGGAAGCAATGCCCTTGCTTCAGAATTAGTCCTGAAAAGCAGTGCTATATCGCTCAATTTTTCTCTGTGCCTGTCGAGGAAATGAGCGATGGCCTCGCTCTGCTTCTGCCTTGAATCATAGCGCCTTGCAACAACCCTGCCGTTTCCGTTTCCTTCAAATGCCGCAAGGTCCTTCTGAAGACGTATTTTATTCTCCTTTATGACCAGCTGCGAAGCATGCAGGATGTCGCTTCCCGACCTATAATTGATATTAAGGTTTATAAGCTTTGCATCAGACGTTTCGAACTTTTCCATGAACTTAAGCATGATTCCGGGGTCGGATCCCCGAAATCCATAAATAGACTGATCATCATCTCCTACGGCAAAGAGATTCTTCTCCCCGCCAAGAATAAGGTCGATTATTCTGGACTGAACAGGATTGATATCCTGGTACTCATCTATAAGAATGTACCTGAATCTCTTTTGCCAGAACTTTAGAATGCTTTCGTTTTCTGTAAGAAGCGCAAGACACCTCACCATCATATCGTCGAAATCAATCTTTCCAAATTCCCTTATTTTTCTTCCGTAGGAATCAAAGATTTCAGGAAATACGTTCTTAAGCGGTGCCCGGTCAGAGCATGATTCGGGCTCAGAATCCATATTTTTGATTCTGGAAATCTCAGACAGAATATCAGGGATCCGCTCGCACCCCTCTTCAAATTCTTCTCTGCCTATTCTGCCCATAGCTTTTAGCTGCGCGAGGATATCCTTAATAAGTTCGGTCTGAAATCTGATATCTGCAATTTCTGGTTTGGAATTCTTATCAGAGAGTGAATTTCTGATCATCTGATAAAAGACGGAATGGAATGTTCCGAAAAGAACTTCCGGATAAGAACTATCCGTTAGTTTGAGAAAGCGTATCTGCATCTCTATAGCAGATGCTTTGGTAAAGGTAATAACAAGTATTGTGGCGGGGTCAACAGCTTTCTGTTCAATGAGGTACTTTAACCTCTCGGTGATAACCGTGGTCTTGCCGCTTCCAGGCCCCGCAAGTACCATTGCGGGGCCTTTGGCGTGCATAACTGCCTGCTGCTGAGCCGCATTCATTTTATTTTTCAAGCAGTTCAATTCCTTTTTTAATTCTCTTTATAGTCTCTTCTTTGCCGATGACTTCCATAAGCTCTGTGGCACCACAGGGAGTCATCTCTTTGCCGGAAACAGCAATCCTTACAGGCCATAGAACATATCCGTTCTTGAACTCATGGCTCTTAATGTAATCGGTAAGGAGCGCATAGAGTGCGTCGTTGCTGTAGTCCTCCTGTGCTTCAAGAAGAGGAAGCACGTCTTTAAGAACCTTAAGGGATGTTTCCTCATTGGTCTTCATCTTCTTGTGGGCATAGATCGCTGTGTCGTACTCAGGAAGCTCATTGAAGAAGTCAACCATATCCTTGATGTCAGGCCAGATCTCAATCCTGGTCTTGACCATATTGCCGATCTTCCTAAGGTCCAAAGGCTTGGTTATTGCCTCTTCAAGGTAAGGCTTTGCAAGTTCAAAGAACTTGTCCTCGTCCATGGCCTTTAAGTACTCTCCGTTCATCCACTTGAGCTTGGTGTAATCAAATACCGCAGGAGATTTGTTGATACGTCTGTAATCAAACTTCTCAACAAGATCCTGAAGGCTCATTATCTCAGTGTTGTCATCAGGTGACCATCCAAGGAGTGCCACGAAATTGACAACTGCCTCAGGAAGAAATCCCTGTTCTATGAGGTCCTCAAAGGATGAGTGACCCGATCTCTTGGAGAGCTTGTGATGCTCCTCATCTGTGATAAGAGGACAGTGTATGTACTTGGGAACCTCCCATCCAAAGGCATCGTAAAGCCTGTTGTACTTGGGCGACGATGAAATATACTCATTGCCTCTGACAACGTGAGTTATTCCCATGAGATGATCGTCAACAACGTTGGCGAAATTATATGTGGGATAACCGTCTGACTTAATGAGGATCATGTCGTCAAGCTCTTTGTTCTCAACACTTACATCGCCGTAGAGCTCGTCGTGGAAAGTTGTAACACCTTCTGTGGGGTTGTTCTGCCTGATAACAAAAGGCTTACCCTCAGCAAGATTCTTCTCAACTTCCTCTTTGGACAGGTGCAGGCAGTGCTTGTCATATACACTTATCTCCTTAATTTCACCGTCCACCTCTATCTTCTGTACAAGAGTCCTGAGCCTCTCCTCATCGCAGAAACAGTAATATGCCTCGCCCTTGTCTATAAGCTCTTTGGCGTACTGCATATAAATGCCGGCCTTCTGTCTCTCACTCTGAACGTATGGGCCAACGGGTCCTCCGATATCCGGACCTTCATCGTGGATCAGTCCTGTCTCCCTGAGAGTGTTGTAGATGATCTCAGTTGCTCCCTCCACATATCTCTCCTGGTCCGTGTCCTCAATTCTGAGGATATAGTCACCACCCTCATGCTTAGAGATAAGATAAGCATAAAGAGCTGTTCTAAGGTTTCCGACATGCATGCGTCCCGTAGGTGAGGGCGCGTATCTGGTACGAATTTTAACCATAACAAATCTCCATCCAATATAAAAAATTCATGACCCTTTTCAGGCCAACGCCCAAAAAGGGTCAAAGATATTCTAGCACAATGTTTGAAAAATACAAGTTGCAGTAATCCTAATTTCGGTTGACGATTCTCTTCTTTACAGCCTTCAATATCTTTTCCATCACGATTATGTCACCTGCCGTCACGGCAATTTCTATTCACCTGGTTCCTGTGGATCCAAAACCTCCACGGTCAGCGCCATCAAGGTGATCCGTCTCTTCAAAAATGATCGTAGGCTGATTCTCCATTATACGGAACTGGGCAATCCTGTCATTGAAGCTGATGTGAGTATCCCTCATGGCTATTACGGGAACAAACCACTGGTCGTTGTCACCGCAATAAGAATGGTCAATGACGCCCATGTGGTTGGCCTGAATGATTCCAAAGTTCTTGTAGGTCGAGCTTCTGGGAACTACATGAGCCTCGTACCCTTCGGGAATCTCCATGGCAACTCCCAGAGGAATCAGGTGAAATTCTCCCTTTTTGAGATCTACATCTTCCGCACTTCTAAGATCGATCCAGTCTGATTTGCCGTCTATATATGTAAGTCGCTCAAGACTATCATTAAAATATTTGATCCTGATCTTCTTTTTCATCATAAGAATCTCCTTTTTGCAGTCACATGACCTATGGGGGCGGAGTCGGAAGGACATTTTGCATGACCTATGGGGACGGAGTCATCAGGACATTTTTCCAAAATGTCCTGATGACTCCGTCCCCATAGGTCAAAAAATGTCTTCCCGACTCCGTCCCCATAGGTCAAAAGATCATTCTATTCCGGTAACCTTGTAGTCCTTGGCTTCAACGGCAGCCTTCAGGGCATCGTCGCTCACGTCTCCTGAAAGTGTTACAACTGCAGTTCCCTTCTCATGGCTTACCTGCGCGCTCTCGACGCCTTCTATTGCTTCCAGTGCCTTCTTGACATTCATCTCGCAGTGTCCGCACATCATTCCTTCGATATTCATTGTCTTTGTCATTTTGATCTCTTTCCTTTCTTCTGTTTCATTATTTTTCATTTCACCAAATACGTTGTTGTTCTTAAGGATTTCTTTATTCACAGCATTCCTTATAACTTTGTCTCTGGATGAATCATGAATCTTAACAAGATTGAGCCTAAGTGCATTGGTCACCACAAAAAAGCTCGACAGGCTCATTGCAGCAGCTCCGAACATCGGAGAAAGCTCCCACCCGAATGCATGTATATAAGCGCCTGCAGCAAGCGGTATTCCTATCACATTGTAAAAGAACGCCCAGAACAGGTTCTGGTGGATGTTCCTCAAAGTTGCCCTGGAAAGTCTTATCGCACCTGCGACATCCAGCAGGCTGTTCTTAAGAAGTACGATATCTGCTGCATCAATTGCAACATCCGTACCGGCACCGATTGCAATTCCTGTGTCAGCTCTTGTGAGCGCAGGTGCATCATTTATTCCGTCGCCGACCATAGCCACCTTGCCGTATTCGGAGAGCTTCTTGATTATCTCTTCCTTGCCATCAGGAAGGACCTCGGCTGCAATTTCATCGACACCTGCCTGATCTCCGATTGACATTGCTGTACGCAGGTTGTCGCCGGTTATCATTACAACATGTATGCCCATGTCCTTGAGCTCTTTTATCGCCTGCGCAGAATCTTCCTTGATCGTATCAGCTACGGCAATTATTCCGATGAGTTTATTGTCTTTTGCAAAGCAGAGCGGTGTCTTGCCCTGAGTTGCAAGTCCTACGGCCTTCTCTCTCACTTCAGGCTGTATGCTGCAGATCCCGCTGATGTACTTAAGGCTTGCGCCGATGATCTCATGTCCGTCGTATTTCGCGCGAAGACCATGTCCGGGAAGAACCTCGAAATCCGTCACATCATCAGGTTCATCCTCATAGATATCATCCATGTAGGTATTCGGATCACCAACGTAATTGACAACGGCTTTTGCAAGGGGATGCTCACTCTTTCTCTCAAGGAGCCCCGCAATCTTTAAAAGCTCGTTCTCTGAAGTATTAATAAGGGAATAACCGGATCTCGTCACGGAGTCAGCGGTGAAAACATCGGTTACGACAGGCTCTCCCTTTGTGATGGTTCCTGTTTTATCAAGGGCCACTATCTGGGTTTTCCCCGCATTTTCTAAAGTTTCGGCGGTCTTGAACATTATGCCGTTTTTGGCGCCGACGCCGTTACCCACCATGATGGCAACAGGTGTTGCAAGTCCAAGAGCACAGGGACAGCTTATGACCAGAACCGCAATTGCCCTTGAAAGAGAGAATCCCACATCTTTTGTAACAAATATCCAAATGATAAATGTCAAAAGAGCTATTCCGATAACTGCTGGAACAAAAATCCCGGATACCTTGTCGGCAATCTTGGCAATCGGGGCCTTCGACGCCGAAGCATCACTGACCATCTTTATTATCTGCGAAAGAGTTGTGTCCCTTCCCACCTTGGTGGCTCTGCATCTGATAAAACCGGAGGTGTTGATGGTTGCGGCAAAAACGCTGTCTCCAAGACCTTTGTTCACCGGGATGCTCTCACCGGTAAGTGCCGACTCATTGATCGCACTGTTGCCCTCTGTCACAATACCGTCAACAGGGACATTCTCGCCCGGTCTGACAACAAAAATATCTCCAACTTTAATGGTTTCTATCGGAACTTCCTTCTCTTTGTCGTACTGATCCACGATGACTGCTGTCTTGGGAGCGAGCTTCATAAGAGACTTGATTGCATCCGTCGTCCTTCCCTTGCTCCTTGCCTCAAGCATCTTGCCGACTGTAATAAGAGTAAGGATCATTGCTGCCGACTCGAAATAGAATTCATCCATGTAGACCCTTCCGGCTTCCGGTCCGTTTTTGGCAACAGCCGAGGTCATGATAAAGAGATAAACAAGACTGTATGCAAACGATGCTGCGCTACCAAGGGCCACCAGAGTATCCATATTGGGGGCACCGTGAATCAGTCCCTTAAAGCCGCTTATAAAAAACTTCTTGTTGATGACCATGATGATGATTGCCAGAAGCATCTGCACAAGCCCCATGGCTACATGGTTACCTTCCATGAAGCCCGGCAGGGGCAGCCCAAACATCATGTGTCCCATGGAGAAGTACATAAGAACCAGTAGAAATCCCACAGAATACAGAAGTCTCTTTTTCAGGATTGGGGTCTCCTTATCACGAAGGACTTCCTCTTCTCTGGAATAGTCATATCCGGAAGATTCATCCTGCGCGTTCCGGTCTTTATCATTAAAAAGAGATGCACCATATCCTGCATCTTCAACAGCTTTGATTATCCGTTCTGAGTCCGCGGTTCCCTCGATTGCCATTGAATTGGTCAGAAGGCTTACACTGCAGGATTCTACACCTTCCACTTTGCCAACCGCCTTTTCAACTCTTGCCTGGCATGCCGCACAGCTCATACCGGTAACAATATATTTTTCCATCAGAATGTTTCCTTATAATCTTAATTCGATACTATGATTATGCCATAGATTAAAACTTACTTAAACAACGTCCATAACGATATTAAAACATTTTCAAATAAATTGCAAACAATCTTTTTGATAATTATTAGCAATATTTGGTTAAAAGAAAGCAAAGATTGACACTATGTTTTTCGTAAAATAATGATATTATATTAGAGGTAACCAAACAAAACTTATAAAAGGAGTGGGAATTATGAAATTATTCGTCGACACAGCCAATATTGAAGAGATCAGAAAAGCCAATGACATGGGCGTTATCTGCGGTGTAACAACCAACCCTTCACTTATCGCCAAGGAAGGCCGCGATGTATATGAAGTTGTTAAAGAGATTGCTTCTATCGTAGACGGACCTATCAGCGGTGAGGTTAAGGCTACAACAACAGATGCTGAAGGCATGATCGCAGAAGGCAGAGAGATTGCCAAGCTTCACAAGAACATGGTAGTTAAGATTCCTATGACAGTAGAAGGACTTAAGGCATGTAAGGTTCTTTCAAGTGAGGGTATCAAGGTCAACATGACACTTATCTTCACAGCCAATCAGGCACTTCTGTGCGCAAGAGCCGGCGCTGCTTTCGTAAGCCCATTCCTTGGACGTCTTGATGATATCAGTGTTCGCGGCACAGACCTCATCTCAGAAGTTGCTGAGATCTTCAACATCCACAACATCGAGACAGAGATCATCGCAGCCAGCGTTCGTAATCCTATGCACGTTACAGACTGCGCTCTTGCAGGTGCTGACATCGCAACTGTTCCTTACAAGGTAATCGAGCAGATGACTCATCACCCTCTTACAGATGCAGGTATCGAGAAGTTCCAGAAGGACTACCTCGCAGTATTTGGTGAGTGATCAATAATCTGGTCTGTTAATAACATGACTCCATATTCTGATATGTCGTTAATCCAGATATATATAAAAAATGGAAGCTCTATTTCACCTTAGTCGAGTGATATAGAGCTTCCTTTTTTCGTGTTATTTATCAGCTGCGATCCTCCTTCATAGTCTCCTGAGCGCTGTTTCTGAAGTATTTCCTTTTTATTGATTCTCACGCTTTGTAAGTCTTTATCATCTCTTTGATACGCAGCGCCGGTTTAGTCAGCTGATGCATAGGCTCACCTTTGTTTATTGTATCGATTATAGCCGCCACATACCTGTTCATGTTCACGCTGTAATAGTACTCTTTTCCCAAGAGGTCAGGTTTCTGGTATATAAGATTTGTTGTAAATATCCTGTCAAAAGCGCCTTCTTCGTATGCCTTGTCAAACTTCTCAAAACCGTTGGTAAAAAGTCCGAATGTTGAAAATACAAATACCCTCTTCGCACCCATGCTTTTGAGCTGTTTGCCAACATCCAGCATACTTCCGCCTGAGGATATCATATCATCTATTACAATAACATCCTTGCCCTCTACTGAAGCGCCACAGAAGTCGTGGGCGATTATCGGATTGCATCCGTCAACTATCCTCGTATAGTCTCTTCTTTTGTAAAACATTCCTATATTGACGCCGTAGAGTGAAGCAAGGAACACAACCCTCTCAGTAGCGCCCTCATCCGGTGCGATCAGCATCAGATGCTCGCTGTCTATCTGAATGTCCTCATATTCGGTCAAAAGAGCCTGGGTAAACTGAAGTGCCGGCGAAATGTTCTCAAGACTGTGGAGCGGAACTGTATTCTGCATCCTCGGGTCATGTGCATCAAAGGTTATCACTTCATGCACTCCCATGTTCTCAAGTTCCCTCAGCATTACCGCGCAGTCAAGAGATTCCCTGGTAGTCTTCCTGTGCTGTCTGCCCTCATAAAGAAACGGCATTATCACGCTGATCCTGGAAGCCTTGCCGTTACATGCGGCAATGACTCTTTTAAGATCCATATAATTGTCGTCGGGAGACATGCGGTTATACTCTCCGTCCATCTTGTATTTAATGGAGTTATTAAGGATATCCACAAGAATAAATATATCTCTGTTGCGCACGGATTCCTTGATTATGCCCTTGCCTTCACCGCTTCCGAACCTCGGGCACTCACAGGGGATGAGGAAGCCATCGCCCCCACGCCAGTACTTAAGGATCTCATTAACTCTCTGTCCCATTCCTATAGCAGATTCTAAAGCAATAATACCGAGTCT
>CAMNOS010000116.1 GCA_946546925.1 uncultured Butyrivibrio sp. | reverse complement strand
GCAGTTATGGTAACTTCACCACTCTTTATGCCGGTAACCCGTCCGCCGCTTACCGTTGCAACAGAGGTATCCGATGACTCCCATGTCACATCCTGTGGTGCGTCTGCAGGTGTAACTGATGCGGCAAGATCATATGTCTTTCCGACATAGACAACCTGTGATGGATCCTCACAGGTTATCGTCACCTTTGAAGGCTTCACTTCCGGATCCTGTTTATCTTCCGCCGTCACTGTGAAGATCATGCGGGCGGTCTTGCCGTTCTTCGTGGAGGCGATGACCGTCACCTTCTGAGTGAGGGGACGTCCCTCCCAGTAACTCCACTTTCCGGTGAGTACCGCCGTGCCGTCTCCATTATCCGTGATGCTGGCAAAGCTGTGATTTCCGGAGCTATCGGAGGTTGACCATGTCACCTTGTCGAATCCGTCCTTAAACTTTGTATTTTCAGGCAAAAGAACTGTCGACAGGGTCACAGTTTCATCATAATGGATCGGTGCCGTGGACGACGCAATCAGTCTTATTCCCGTGGGAACCGGATCTAGATCTTTTACTGTAACTGTAGCTTCTTTGTAGAAAGAGTTTCCTTCGCTGTCCGTAAGAGTCGCCCGAATCTTTGCACTGCCTGCAGAGACTGCGTTTATCGTAACTTCCGAACGGCTTTCTGAAAGTGCAGTGGCGTCTGAAAGCGTCACAACCTTAGTACCGGCCACCATCGGGAAGCTGGAGACGATCGACCACTTGATGCCTGCTCCGGTCAGATCAGCGCCTTTGGAAGCCTTATCAACGGTTACGGTGAACCTGCCCCTTGAAGGACTTGTATCGCTGTCTTCCGAAGCTCCCTCTCCTGTGAAAAGAACCATCGTAGTGCCGGATGAAAAAGCGGGATCCGAAGTGATCGTAAGATCGTCATTTGTAAGAGAGATCATTTTGCCGTTCTTAAAGGTGACAGCCACGCCTCTCTCATCCTTAAGTACAATTCCGTCCTCTCCTCCGAGGAGTTCCTCTTTGGTCTCGTCCATATAATAGGTCCTGGTGCCAAAGTCGGCATACCACAAAAGTCTTCCGTCCCCGGTCTTGTAATCATCAAAATAGAAGCCGTCGTTACTGCTTCCTGAAACGAACCCTTTAGCCAGGACTCCGTTCTTTTTGCCAAAGTACTTCTTCGAAGCAATGGTGGAAAGATTTGAAGGTGATGCAGTCGGGACATCTGAACCTGATGCTACTGTCACAGGCTTTCCCTCTTCCACTTTCATTGCTCCGTAGACTTTTCCGCTGTCAAAGCTGTATATGCTGCTTCCTGCAGCAATATCTGCTGCCGTTATCTCTTTTCTCTCACCGCGCCCTTCAGAGTCGAAGTAATAGATATAATCTGTGGTCACAGAATCTGCTGTCTCCGCGGCAATATAGGTTCTGTCTGTGAGATAATGTCCATCCTCATCCAGAAGATAATAGTATGCACCTATCTTCTCAATGATCTCTTCTCCGGCATCAGATGCCACAGGAACACCCTTCTTATAGAATACCAGCTTGCTGCCCTCTTCCTTAAACCCGGTGCCGTACTCAACGTCGACAAGGTCCAGGATGGTGTACTGATCATCGGGGCCGAATCTATACGCATTGTCATTGTAGGTGCTTTCATTTTCTCCAAAGATTACGTTCAGGAGCTCCTCTTTTGTTCCGGGATAATAGATCGTTCCGGAATATCTGTACTCGGAAAAAGTACCATCTTCAGTCTCATATTTGAACTCTTCGTCTGACATCTTAAACAGGTTTAAGATGCCCAGTCCGCAGATATCTTTTATGGTGTAGGGCAGATACAGCTCCTCAATGAAGCTTCTATCGTGTCGACCCCTGAATGCTTCCAGGTGTCCTGTGCTTTTGTTCGGAATAGACGTGACACCGTAAGGAATCTCAATGGCGCTGACACCATCATCAGCCGCAGGATAGCTCGAGGCAGGGACAGTTCCGTTATAGGCATTGGAAAAAGCTTCATGATCTATGGTCTTAAGCGATCCGGGAAGCTTTATTCCGTTTTTGAAGTTCACACCCAGAAAGGCCTCTTTGCCGATAGAGGTCACATTATTTCCTATATGAATATTACTAAGATTTTTATTGGCCCAATCAAAGGCTTGATAGTCAAATCTGCCGCAGAATGCATCATTTGGGATTTCTGTGACGCCGTCTCCCATATATACTGTAGTCAGATTGTTGCAATAGCTGCATACAAAGTCTCCGAGCTTTGTCACCCCATCAGGCACAACAAAACTTGTGATCTTAGTCTCGCTGAAAGCATACTCTCCTATAGTGCGAAGGCTTTCAGGAAATTCAATGGATGTGAGCCCGCTTCTGCTAAAGGCATTATCACCGATAGTAGTGATTCCTTCATGAAGCTTTAACGCAGTAAGCGATGTGGTACCACTGAAGGCACTGTTTCCGATCACTACTGCAGATGAAATATCAACTGTCGTAAGAGCCATGCAACCACTGAAGGTGTAATACGAGATTTCTTTTGCCAAAGGAATAGATGCATTTGTCAGCATCTTGCAGTCAGAAAAGGCATTTCCGTAGTTACTTCCGGAATAGCCGGTAACTCCCATAACAGTAAGATTCGGAGCAGAGAATCCCTCAATGTCCGTTCCTGCAAACGCACTGTCGCCAAGGCTTATGAGTAAAGGAGCCTCAACGCTTATTCCATCAAGTCCTCCTGGTATATGGAAGGCCTTTTCACCGATGAAGGTGACTCTTGCCAGTGCTTCATTGAGGTTAGTGATAGTCAGATCAGTGGGTTCGCTGCCTCCGTAACCCCCTCCTGCACCTTCAAAAAGTCTTGAAGGAATTGCAGTAAGTCCCGTAGGCATCGTCACTTCTGTAAGGTTTTCACACGCACTAAAGGCATTCGCACCGAGGTATGTCATGTTTTCAGGCAATACCACCGTATTAAGGTAATGAGCACCAAAGAAAGCGTATGAACCAATTCTCTCCAGTTCCCGGGCATTCTCAAAGCTTACAACAGTCACGGGCAAAGGTTTTCCTTCTTCATAAAGAGAGCTTCCCAGATTGGAAAAAGCATAGTCGCCAATATCCTTAAGCTTACTACCCGTAGGAATATCTACCAGAGTAACCTTGTCCAGGGACATGAATGCACCATAATCAATCACTTCAAGCGATGTCGGAAGCTTGATCGTGGATATCCGTTCCTTGAATTCCGGGTAGTCCTGAAGCTCTTCAGACCAGCTTCCGGCAAAAGCACATTTTCCGATTCGGCTTATTGTGACAGCACTTCCGCCGACTGTCATATCCGCTGAAAGGTCCAGAGTATCACCTGCTGCAACTGATTTGCATCCCGTGATCATGTATGTATTATCAGGGAGCTTTACACCGGTATAGGTGCTACCGTCTGATGAAACGAAATCGGTTTTATTGCCATAAACTGTGATGTCAACGCTCCTTGACAGCTCACCATTGACATCTACAGTAACCCTGGCTGTTCCCGTCTTCTTTGCCAGTACCAGTATCTCGTCATTGGTATTGGTGTAGCCTACATTATAGACCACTTCAAGGACAGATGAATCTGATATACTCCACTTAATGTCAGGGGCAGGCGTCAGCTCTTTAAACTCACCCGATCCCTCTTCATATGGCATAGCGATAAGGCTGAAGTTGTAAGTGATGTCTCTGTCATCCAGATAAGACTCTCTGGTGTCTTCAAGACCAAAAGCCAGAGACTCGGGGTTGATATTTTCAACCAGGCTGTCGCCCACCATAGCCAGAATATCAAGTCGCTCCAGCTGATAGCCTGATGCGGAGGTTGTCAGAACCAGGGGCTCTGTATTTCCGCCATACACATAGTCGCAGCTGTCGCCATCCCGGTCAAAGAAGGTCTGCCTTAGAGCTGCAGGTTTCGCAAAGTAAGGCATACCTGCAGGGAACCTCAACTCCTCAACCTTTGTGAGGCCCTCCTGAGGATTGTAAATAGTCCAATCTCCGTTAAACAGACTGTTATTATCAAGAGCGTGAATGTTTGTGCCGAAGTCCACATTGGAAAAGTCCACAACCGCCATGGGACCTGATACAGAGAATCGCCCGTCGGCCGCAATATTTGAAAGAGCCAGTGAATCAGCTCCCAGTGTAAGCTCATTTGCCTCTTTGAGAGCCAGCATGATATGGGCATACTTAATGGAAGTCAGTTTCCTGCCGGTAAGATCCAGTTCGCCAATTCCGGGAAGGACAAACATTGCTGTGGCGTCAGTGACATTCTCAAAAGTAGTATTCGTTCCCCACTTTATCTCAGTCAGTGCGGGCATTAAGCAAAACATGCCGTATGCATATCTTACATTTCGCGTATCGAATCCCGACAGATCAAGGCTCTCTATTTCAGGGCCCGGATAGTCATCGTCATACATATAATAGTGACTGTCATTCAAATTGGTCCTGTCATAGATCCAGGAACCGGAATTTCCGGCATTCTCTATAGGCGTCAGAAGGATCTCATAGTACGAATTACTGTGATGGAACAGCTTTTCAGAGAAACAGGCTCCAAACATTGCAGACATATCAATTACGCTGCTTGTATTCAGCTTATCCAGATTGACGATCTCAGAAAGGGATGCATCACCCTGGAACATAAGCGACATATCCAGGACCCCGGAGGTATTCATGGCTGCAGGCAGGATGATCTTAACAAGTCCCTCTCCTGTCAGCCTTATGTTGTAGGCAAACATTGCCCTCATATTCTTAAGCTTTGAGGTGAAGTCAAGGCCGCTGACATCCAGGGTGCCGCAGCCGGCTCCGGCACCTTCGTTAAACCACATTCCGGCAAACATGTAGCTCATGTTCTCAGCGCTTTTAGTATCCCAGCGACTGACATCAACGTTGCTGTAGTAATGGCGGATAACATTCATATCCGTGACGCGGTAATTGTGGAACATTCCCTCAAAGTTCTTTACATTTGATGTATTGAAATGAGATACATCAATATTTGCAGATGAATACCCAACAATCGTCACGTTCTCAAACATGTAGCTCATGTCTGTAACGTTTCCTGTATCAAGAGCAGAGACGTCTATTGAGGACCACTTCTTGTCTGTATGGGCCAGGTCATAGGTCATAAAGTGGGAAAGCTTTGTGATGTTGCTGCCCACTGTGGCGGGACTTCCGCCTATCGTAAAGGTGGACAGACAGTTTATCCAATAGTTGTTGTTGAGGAAATAGCTGCAGTCTGAAGGGAAGGTTACGCCTTCGTCTATTATCAGATTAACTGCAAGAGCAGGATATAAAAATCCGCAGTTCAGTCCGTCGCTCTCGTCATCGTCAAACATATAATTCGGCTCATTGGCCAGGATAACCTTATAGGTTTCCTTGTCGTAAGGATCCGTATACTGTGCGGGAATCTCCCAGGTTTCTATAAGATCTGCAGCTGTATCAATATCTCTTACATCCACATAGTCCCCGAACTTCCCTGTGGCTGCCTGATAGCCATAGCTGTAGTACTGCAGACCTCTGTAGAGCGTGACTGTTCCTGCACTCTTATCTTTGTAATATGAATATGCCCTCAGATTAAAAGAGCCCATGTTTGCAGCTGAATACATGTCATCGACGTAGTTGTTGTAGCTGCCCGTATAGGTATTGCCGTAATAATCGGCAAGGTTATACCACACGGGATCATTGTTCCAGATATCCTGCTCAGTCCCCTTCGCCAGATTTTTTACAACATCGCCGCTGCCCTTAGTTGCATCGTAGATCATGGCAACGATGGCGATATAGTTGTCGCTGCTGCCCACGATATTACTGTTTAAGGTAACAGCACCCTCAAGCGTGGATGTAACAGTGGCATCCGGGACAAAAGAGCTGTTGGTGTAGGTCACCCCTTTGTCCTCAAAAAGATCATAGGAATCAGCCGGGATTTCTTCAGTTCTGATACGCACAAATTTATCGCCGCTGACTGCGTACTCCCAGACGTAGAGCTTAACACCGGTTAGCTTCACCGTATCGCTGTAATCCACACTGTGTACGTACTGATCACTCAGTTCCACAGGAAGATATTTGAGCATGAAGACCATGTCATCAGCTGTTATGGATTGCGGTGTATCATCGCCCAAATCTACAGGAATAGTGGTTTCGTCGTTATCAATAATCTTTGCGTAATTAGTGGAATCATATACTTTCTTTGAAGACGCGCCATAGTGGATCACTTCGTGGCCGTTGTACCACTTTCCGCCCTGGCGCTCATAGAGCATGTCGTTATAGAACGCGGTAAAAAGGGACTGATCGCCCTTTTGCGAACCGGTGAGATAGTCATCGTAAAGACCGTCAGAACCAACATAATTATCAAGATCATTCTTATCCACTGCCTGAGCTGCTCCGGTGACATAGTAGTCCCCTGTAAGCTTAGGCGTGCCGCCTCTGCCAAGAAGGTTGCTCTTATCAGTTATGTCAACAGAAGGCCCTTCCTCTACTTCATCCTCGAGGATCTCTTCGTCTGTTGCATCATTCACGGCTTCCTCATCCTCAGGCTCAGTCTCATCTTCAAAATAAGTCCCGTCCTTAGGATCAGCCCCGTCCTCAGGATCTGTCCCATCCTCAGACACAGTGCCATCGTAATAAGAGATCTCTTCGGATGCCTGAGCTCCTTGTTCCTCTCCCTCTGGCGCCTCTTCTTCAGATCCTTCAGCGCCACTCTCTACACTTTCCTGATCAGCATTTTGGAGTTCATCGGCTACCGCCTCCAGATCTTTATCCGGAGCAGTCTGTCCGGCAGACGCAAACGAAGAAACACTGCTCTGCATAAAAAGAGCAGATGTCAGCATTACAGCCAGAAACTTACGGGTTGCAGGTCTTCTCTTGATCATTATTCAGTTCCTCCTTCATAGCTTCATGAGGTTTTAGTGGATATTACCCCATTATGAACATTACAGGATTATTACAGTACATTAATTATAAGTTAGGTAAAGAACTCGTTCAAATTAAAATAATCTAAAACACCGGTGATGTTTCTCTTTCGTTCCTTGATGGACAATCCCGCGGCATTTAGTACTATTTTTACTTTCGTAACAAAATTCTCACACACTTTTTACCCTTGCTGTGTTATTATTGTTTCCGTAGTCGAATAAATGAATCTTTTAGGGAGGTTTCCATGGGAGGATTTTTTGGAGTAGCATCTCGTGAAAGTGCGGTTTTTGACCTGTTTTACGGAACCGACTATCACTCACATTTAGGAACCCGTCGTGCAGGACTTGCTGTCTATGACAGGAAAAAAGGCTTTGACCGCTCTATCCACAACATTGAGAGGTCATATTTCAGACCCAAGTTCGAGGACGACATGATGAAGATGGAGGGACATCTGGGAATCGGCTGTATTTCCGACTTTGAGCCTCAGCCCCTGATCGTTCGATCACACCACGGAACCTTTGCCATCACCACAGTCGGCAAGATCAACAATATAGAGGAGATCACCACCAAGCTCTTTATGGACAACCACTCTCATTTCCTTGAGATGAGCGGCGGAGACATCAATCCCACGGAGCTTGTGGCATCCATCATCAATCAGAGACCCACCATTGTGGAGGGTATCCGTTATGCTCAGGAGGTTATCAAGGGTTCAATGACCCTGCTGCTTATGACTCCTGAAGGCATCTATGCAGCCAGAGACCGCTTCGGCAGAACTCCTGTCCAGATAGGGCACAAGGAGGAGGGCTACTGCGTCTGCTTCGAGAGTTTTTCTTATCTGAATCTGGGCTATGACCCTTACCGGGAACTTGGTCCCGGCGAAATTGCATTTATCACCCCTGAAGCCGTTGAGATCGTTGCTCCGGCCTTTGACGATATGAGGATCTGTACCTTCCTCTGGATATACTACGGTTTCCCCGCATCCACCTACGAGGGACTCAATGTTGAGAGCATCCGCTACGGGTGCGGTGCCAAGCTGGCACAGCGCGATATGCAGAGGGGCATCCACCCCGACCTTGTTGCAGGGGTTCCCGATTCAGGTGTGGCACACGCCATCGGTTATTCCAACACCTCAGGTATCCCTTATTCAAGACCTTTTGTTAAATACACACCAACCTGGCCCAGGTCCTTCATGCCCACAATGCAGTCAAGGCGCGACCTGATCGCCAAGATGAAGCTGATACCCATCAACCAGCTCATTAAAAATAAGAGCCTTCTGCTCATCGACGATTCCATCGTCAGGGGAACGCAGCTACGTGAGACCACAGAGTTCCTTTATAAGAGCGGCGCCAGCGAGGTTCACATAAGGCCTGCCTGCCCGCCCCTTATCTACGGCTGCAAGTACCTGAATTTCTCCAGATCCAACTCGGAGATGGAGCTTATAACAAGAAGAGTTATCGAGAAGCTGGAAGGTTATCCGTCACCTGACGAGGATACCATCCGCAAATATACAGATCCCGACTCACCACAGTATGAAGCCATGCTGGATGAGATCAGGAAAGAGCTTAACTTTACTTCACTCCACTACCACAGACTTGATGACATGGTTGAGGCCATTCCGCTGGAGCCATGTAACCTCTGCACCTACTGCTGGAGCGGGAAGGAGTGACCGCCGGGGACGGAGTCGAGGGGACATTTTTTGACCGCCGGGGACGGAGTTGAGGGGACATTTTGAAAAATGTCCCCTCAACTCCGTCCC
>CAMNOS010000115.1 GCA_946546925.1 uncultured Butyrivibrio sp. | reverse complement strand
GGGACGGAGTCAAGGGGTCATTTTTTGCAAAAATGACCCCTTGACTCCGTCCCCATGGGACAAAATGTTAAAAATTTACAAAATATATCAGAATTGTCATCTCAAAATATTTATAAAATAAATCTAAAATGAACCTATCAAGCAAAGAAACGCCTGATGGGTTCATTTCTTTATATACAGAAAGCATGCGCCCTTCGGGAAACGAAAAAGGAGGATTACAGAAGTGAAAAAGAAAGTATTATCAGCAGTCTTAACGTTCACAATGGTAGTATCTGCCCTTGCAGGATGCGGCAGCGCAGCAGGCACTCAGGCACCTGCAGCTACAGACAGCGGAGCAGCAACACAGAGTGAAGCGCCTGCAGCCGATGCGGCAGCACCTGCGGCTTCAGAGAGCGCAGCACCCGCAGCAGAGCTCACAGGAATCGATGCAATCATCGCAGAGGCCGAGGGCATGACAATGGATGAACTTGCACAGAAAGCCATCGAGGAGTCCAACGGAAAGACCTTTTACGGCGTAGGAAACTCAAGCCGCGGCAAGTCAGCTCTTCCTGTCTTCATCGAGTACCTTCAGACAATCGATCCCAATTACTCAATGGAGTTCGAGTGGCAGCAGCCCAAGAACAACAAGATCTTCGAGCAGCTTACTTCTGACTCATTAAAGAGCGAAGGAACTTTCGCAATGACACTCATCCAGGACGGCAATCAGATTCAGTCCAAGATGGTAGACACAGACATCCTTAAGACCTATGTTCCCAAGGAGTGGGCAGAGGCAAACGGAACCACACCGGATGCTTACACCGGATTCCTTCCTCTTCAGACTCTGAACAAGGTATTCATGTACAACAACACAGGAAGCGCTCAGTTCACAAACTGCTGGGACTTCGTATATGAGGGATCACATCCTCTTTTCATGGGTGTTGACTCTGAGATCGTAGGAAAGAACTTCCTTATGATGCTCACAGAAGACAAGTACGCAACATGGCTCAAGGAAGCATATGACAAGCTTGATGACACCAAGAAGGCATATTTTGAGCCAACTATCCAGGCTATGCAGGCAGACGCCGGCGACCTTGGCCTTGGCGCAAACGGTGCATATGCCCTCGCATGGATCAAGCTCTGGGTCAACAACTACAACGAGCAGACTGATGACGGCCCTATCTGCAACACCCTTGTAGATGCTTCAGCAAAAGACCAGTCAGGACTTCTTGTATACAGTAAGCTCCGTTCAGTTGAGGAGTCAGCTTCAGTATCAGTTAACAACATCAACGTTGCAGCATATCAGGATGGCTACACAGGAATCGGCGGATATGGCTACTGCCACTACCTCTTCCTTACCAAGAACAGCCCTCTTCCATGGACAGCATGCGCATTTATAGCTTTCATGACCTGCACAGAGAAGGGCTTTGAGGCCTGGGGCAAGGACATGGGCGGATATTCAGCTAACCCCAACGTGGCAAAAGAGATCGAGGATACCTTCCATCACTCACAGGGCGGCGGAGATGAGTTCCCTGCAAAGAACGACCGTGGCTACGACTGGTGGACAACAAACGGACAGCTTGTTCTTGAGGATCCTGCATACTGCTCAGAGGTTTCCTTCTCAGTAGGAAGCTGGATCGACGTTCTCGACCACTACGCTCCCGGCGAGTAAACCGACAAGTTCCCGGTTATAAGAACAAATTTGTCTTCTTGGGACGCTTTTGCTCCTTTCAACTGGCAGCGGTAGTAGGCTCGATAAAACCTCGCCAACTACCGGCCGTCTCAAAGGCCCTGCGAGAGACAAAATTTGTTCTTATAACCTGCAAATAGTCGGAATACTCAAAACCAGAAGAGATCATTGTTTTCAATTATGAATATACAGGTGATAGACGGGGAAGATTCCCCGGATATCACCGTTAATACTCAATCAAGAAGAAAGAGGACAACATGCAGACAATCGCAAAACCGGACAAAAGTGCGATTTTCAGGAATAAGGTTAAGACATGGATTTCCCAGCCTCAGAATATTATACTTTTGCTTTTTGGGATTGTTCTGACCTTCAGTACTGTCGCACCTATAGTCGCAATAGTAAAGGATACATTTCAGATCCACCCCGGTACCATTGACCAGCATCTGACCGGCAGGGTGACCGGATACACAATTGTCAATTACACAGATCTTTTTACCAGCAGACTGGCCAGGACCAATCTGTGGATGCCGCTTCTTAATACGGTTATTCTCTCAGTCCTTACCTGCCTTATATCGATCCTTTTCGGCGGACTGTTCGCCTTTTTGGTTACAAGGACTGATATGAAGTTCAAGAAGTACCTAAGCTCGATCTTCATTTTTCCCTACATCATGCCCCAATGGACACTGGCTGTTGTATGGCAGCACATGTTCTACTCCAACAAGGTGACGGGAACGTCGGACGGGCTCCTTGCAGCCATCTTCCATGTGTGCTTCCCTCACTGGTGGTGCCAGGGCGTTTTCCCAAGTGCCATGGTTCTGGGACTGCACTATGCACCTTTTGCCTACATCCTTATAGGCGGTATCTTCAAGAACATGGATGCCAACCTTGAGGAGGCAGCAACAATCCTTGACACTCCCAAGTGGAAGATCATGTTCAAGGTAACGCTCCCGATGATCAAGCCCGCGATCCTCTCAACGATCCTCCTTGTATTCGGAAGCGCGATGGGAAGCTATCCTGTTCCCCATTATCTGAATCTGACAACACTGTCAACAAAGTACATCTCAATGAACTCAACATACACGGGTGAAGCATCAATCCTGGCCATCATCATGATGGTGTTCGGCGTGCTGATCCTTGGCATGAACCAGATGAGTTTAAAGAGCAGAAAGAATTACACCACTGTAACGGGAAAGAGCGGACAGCTCACGAAGCTCTCCATAGGAAAAGCCGGCAAGTACATTGTGGGAATCATTTTTATCCTGATCACTTTCTTTACAAGTATCTGGCCCATCCTTCTGTTCGCGCTTGAGACCTTCCTTCCCAACCCGGGTGACTACAGCTTCCTCTACACAGGAAACCTGGCACACCTTACAACCAAGTGGTGGGTTACCAACGAAAACATTACAGAGAACGGCATGTACGGCCAGTCCGGAATCCTGTACAACAAGACAATCTGGCACGCATTCTTTGGAACACTGCTCCTTGCAGTTGTGTGCGCACTGATCGCAGGAACCATCGGAACACTGATCGGCTACGCCGTATCCAAAAAGAGAAGAAACAAGTGGGCAAACTACGTGAACAACGTGGCATTCCTTCCCTACCTGATGCCTTCCATCGCGGTGGGCGCTGCCTTCTTTATCCTCTTCTCCAATGAGCACATCAATCTGTTTAACACATATACACTACTGATCATCGCAGGTGTGGTCAAATACATACCCTTCGCCTCAAGGAGCTCGCTCAATTCCATGCTCCAGATAAGCGGGGAGCTGGAAGAGGCTGCCGTGATCATGAACACACCATGGATAAAGAGAATGACGAGGATTATAATTCCGATCCAGAAGTCATCCATCATAAGCGGATATCTTCTTCCGTTCATGACGTGCCTCAGAGAGCTGTCACTGTTCCTTCTTCTGTGCACACAGGGCTTTATCCTCTCAACTACACTTGACTACTTCGACGAGATGGGTCTGTACGCATTTTCAAGCGCCATCAACCTCATCCTCATCGTGACGATTCTTGTATTTAACACACTGGTTAACAAGCTGACAGGGGCAAGCCTTGACAGTGGCATAGGAGGAAAGTAATCATGCCAGAAATCAAATTAGAAAATATTACAAAGCGTTGGGGCAAGTTCTTCGGCGTTGACAATGTAAGCCTGAATATCCCTAACAATTCTTTTATCACACTTCTCGGACCTTCCGGCTGTGGAAAGACAACGATTCTGCGTATGATTGCCGGCCTCGAGACCCCTACGGAAGGCCGCATCACAATAGGCGACAAGGTTGTCTTTGACTCAAACGCAGGCATTAATGTCCCTGCCAACAAGCGTAAGGTGGGATTTCTTTTCCAGAACTACGCTCTGTGGCCCAACATGACAGTATATGAGAACATCTCTTTCGGACTTAAGAACATCAACGAGGAGATGCCCGCAATCGACGTGGCTGCCAAGCAGGCATCAGATATGATACGCGCTCTTTCAAACGGCAACAAGGTAAAAGAGGTGGTTGAGGAGTGCCGCGACAAGAACGGCAAGCTCGATGAGAACAAGGCCTATGTGAAGCTTATCGACAACTACTCACTTTCGATTTACACGGCAAAAGAGCTCTTTGCCCTGGGGATACATTCATCAGGGGATGCGGCAGCAACTGCCAAGGCCAGGATCTCGGAGTACGAGAAAAAACTCTCCGACATTAAGGCAGGATATGAGAAAGAGGGGAAGAGCCTGAACGAGAAGTTCGAGGTTCTCAAGGGCGGAAAACCCGTTATGGAAAAAAGAAAGCTCACCAAGGAGGAGATCGACTCAAGAGTGAGAGCCTGCTCAAGGATAGTTAAGATCGGAATGTTCATGGACAGATATCCGGCTGAGCTCTCCGGCGGACAGCAGCAGAGAGTTGCCATCGCAAGGACACTTGCTCCCGAGCCACAGGTTCTTTTCATGGATGAGCCCCTGTCAAACCTTGATGCAAAGCTCCGTCTTGAGATGAGATATGAGCTTCAGAGACTCCACGTCGAGACAGGATCAACCTTCGTATACGTAACACATGACCAGATGGAAGCCATGACTCTGGCAACAAGGATATGCCTTGTGAATAACGGCGTGCTCCAGCAGTATGCAGCGCCCCTTGAAGTTTACAACAGACCTGCAAACCTGTTCGTTGCAGACTTTGTGGGCAACCCTTCGATGAACTTTGTGGACGGAAAGGGAACGCAGCAGAGTGACGGCAGCATCGCCCTTGATATACTTGGCGGTGTTAAGGCGAGATTTGTTCCTATAGACTCTTTATCTCTCACTGAATGGAGAGCGGCAAGGGACAAGGAAGCTGAGGACAAAGCAGAGTTTGAGAGACAGCGCCTTCTTCAGAAGGGCGCCGTTGAAAAGAGCAATAAGGACGAGGTATTCAAGTACCACGTTCAGAAAGTTGAGGAAGAAGACGACTCACTTGCTGACGATCCCGTTATCACAGACGAGGACTTCGTCATCGGCATCAGACCTGAAGCAATAGACATTGACGCTAACGGCAGGATCGACACCACGATCTACGGCGCAATGCCCACAGGTATGGAGTCCACGCTTAAGCTCAAGGTCGGTGAGTTCCTTCTCACCAGCGTTATCTTCGGCGGCGTGATCTACCAGATCGGGCAGGAGGAGAAGATCAACATAAACGGCAAAGACATCCTGCTCTTCGACAGAAGAAGCGGAAAGCTCATCTGCGCCGGGGCGCTGGAACTGTAAACCAGGTGGCCCTTGGGGATCCTTGGTGGCCCATGGTGGGCCTTGGTGGCCCTTGGGGACGGAGTCGGGGGGACATTTTTTCAAAATGTCCCCCCGACTCCGTCCCCCAAGGCCACCAAAGGCCGCCAAGAACCACCAAGGGCCGCCAAGAACCACCAAGGGCCGCCAAGAACCACCAAGGGCCACCAAGAACCACCAAGGGCCGCCAAGAACCACCAAGAGCCACCAACCATTATTAGCCATAATATAACCTCCGAAATAATACAAGTTTATGTGCACATACTTCATATACAGTGTAAAAAACGATATTTCGTATGTCTATCTGTGGTATCATTGTTTATGAAAAGTTCATAACTTAAAGAAGTGATTTATGCATTATGAAAATATCAGCTTTCTTGGGGAAAACTTAAGATTGCAGGGAGGAGTATTATGGATAACAGACCGGTTGGTAGAAAAAAGAATGTAACAGAGGGCGGAAGCGGCGTCCATAAAAGAGGTGAAGGCTTAGGGACAGGTCCTGTCTCCGGTACGGGCGGTGCGCCAAATGGTACACCCACTACAGGCGGAGGCGGACCACAGAGATCTTCCGGCGGAAGAAGCCCGCTTATGCTCATCGCTATTGCGCTTGTGCTGCTTCTTGGCGGCGGAGGCGGACTTTCAAGTTTCCTGGGAGGCGGCGGATCGTCAGTTACTGATACAGGCACGCAGCAGGTAACTACAACCCAGACTCAGCAGACAGGCACAGGAAGCTCAGGAAGCGGCGTGGTATCGTCCGGTTCCGGCACCCAGAGCGCGGTTTCAGGTCAGGGCGCAGGCTCTGCCATGTCAATGCTCGGTTCGCTTCTTGGGGGTTACAGCACATCTTCCTATTCAGGCATGAGCAGCGGCGCGGGCGCAGCCTGGAGCGGCGATGCCAACACAGGAAGGCTTAATACAAATGTGGCAGCAGCGGCTCGCCCCAAGAGAACAGTGATCAAGGGCGGCGGTCAGGACACTGTCACGATCATGGTATATATGTGCGGTGCGGACCTTGAGTCCAGGAGCGGAATGGCATCAAGGGACCTCCAGGAGATGCTTCAGGCAGCAGGCTCAGACAAGGTCAACCTCATAATTTATACAGGCGGAGCTAAGCAGTGGCAGAACAATGTGATATCAAGCTCTACCAATCAGATATATCAGGTTAAGAACGGCAAGCTCACACTGCTTGAAGACAACGTGGGCAATGTACCGATGACCAAACCGGAGAACCTCTCAGGTTTTATCAAGTATGCAGCGAAGTCTTTTCCCGCAAACAGAAACATCCTCATATTCTGGAACCACGGCGGCGGTTCAACAGGCGGCTACGGCTATGACGAGAAGTTTGCATCTGCAGGCGCAATGTCCCTTGGCGGCATCAATAAGGCCCTTAAGGACGGCGGAGTGACTTTCGATTTTGTTGGCTTTGACACCTGCCTTATGGCGACTGTGGAGAATGCTCTTCTGGTATCCAATTACGCAGATTATCTTGTGGCATCAGAGGAGACAGAGCCCGGTGTGGGCTGGTACTATACGGACTGGCTTACAGCTCTTTCAAAGGATACATCAATAGAGACCCTGCAGCTTGGCAAGATTATAATCGATTCTTTCACCGAGGCCTGTGCAAAGACCTGTCCGGGACAGAAGACCACTCTTTCTCTCGTTGACCTGTGCGAACTTTCACAGACAGTGCCCTCTGAGCTTGCAGACTTTGCCAAGACAACTTCGGAGAAGATTAACTCCAATGACTACAAGGCTGTTTCCAACGCAAGGAGCAGCTCCAGAGAGTTTGCCGGCAACAAGATAGATCAGGTGGACCTTGTGGACTTCGCCGAGAAGGTAGGCACAGCAGAGGCAAAAGAGCTGTCGAAGACCCTTCTCGAAGCCATAAAATACAACAGAACGAGCTCCGCAATGACCAATGCCTACGGACTTTCAATCTACTTCCCTTACAGGACCACAAGGAAGGTGGACTCAATGGTTAATACCTATGAGGACATCGGAATGGATGAGGAGTACGCAAAGTGCATCCAGAGCTTTGCATCAATGGAGACAGCAGGACAGGTGGCAGCAGGCGGATCGGGAAGCCCCATGCCTTCAATTTTTGGTGACATGACAGGAATGTCCGGATCATCGGGATCGGGAAGCTCCGGCGGATCCTCAGCAGAACTCATAGCTCAGCTCCTTACAACATTTATGTCCAGTGACTTCTCAAGTGTCTCAGGACTTACTTCTTCCAACACATCGTTCCTTGGGAGGAGCCTTGATGTGGAGAGGGCAGCAGAATATATAGCCGCCAATCAGTTTGATTCATCAGCACTTTTCTGGACTTCCAATGCCGCCGGCGAGGATGTGATCTCACTTCCCGACGATCAGTGGGACCTTGTTGAGGACATTCAGTACAACATGTTCTATGATGACGGCGACGGATACGTGAACCTGGGAACTGATAACATTCTTGACTTTGACGACGAGGGAGCCTTAAGGGCTGAGTGCGACAAGACCTGGATCTCAATCGACGGTCAGGTTGTGGCCTACAATGTTGTTGATGTTCAGGGAGATGCCGACAACTACATGATAACCGGCCGCGTTCCCTGCTATCTGAACGGTGACAGATGCGAGCTCATCATTGTGTTCGATTCTGCCAACGAGGACGGCTATGTGGCAGGCGCCTGCTACGACTATGTTGAGGGCGAGACAGACACTATAGCCAAGAACCTTACTGAGATCACAGAAGGTGATGAGATCGACTTTATCTGCGACCACTACAGCTATGACGGTGAGTATGACAACACCTACTATCTGGGCGAGACCATGACAGTAAACAGGCCCATGTCCGAGATGATGATCAGCAATACCTACGTTGGTGATGGAGAGGTGAAACTGACTTACCGCTTCACGGATATTTACGGCCAGAACTACTGGACAAGTGCACTGACATATTGACGAGTATGACGGGCCTGAGATAAATAAAAATCAGCTTCTTGGGACGTTTGCACTCCTCTCGTCTGGCAGCGGTACTACAAAAATTATTCAGGTGCTTGGGATGCCCCACTAGACTCGATAATACCTCGTCAAGTGGTCACCCATGGCTCGCACTAGGCTCTAAAATACATCGCCAAGTGCTCTGCTCAAAGTACCGGCCGACTCAAAGGCCCTGCGAGAGCTGAATTTTTATTTATCCCAGGTCCTGTGCATTCAAGTAATATGACAGGTATGAAACCAGAATAAAGAAAGAAGACATGAAGTGGAATTTCAGTTAACAACATTATGCTATATAGAAAGAAATGATGAATACCTTATGATGCA
>CAMNOS010000114.1 GCA_946546925.1 uncultured Butyrivibrio sp. | reverse complement strand
AAAAGACTGGGTTTGAAAGATTTGTGCAATAAGATTTTCAGCTGTGCAGATGTATCCAGAATTTGGATACACTCAGACGCTTCTGGATACACCTGCGATAATTGTGATCAGGCTAGTGCTCTTACGAAGTTGTTATACTTCTCAACCTCATCACTTCTGTCGAAATAGTAATTGTTTAAAGTAGTTCTTTCATCCATATGACCTGCAATCTGCCTCGAAGTATTAAGATTGAGTCCTCCATCGATCATAGTCGATATCATAGTCTTCCTGACTTTGTGGATACTCTTTTCTTCTATTTCAAGCTCCCTGCAGTAGGTAGTGATAGCCTTCTGGATAGCAGTATAGGTGTTGAGAGGTTTTTCATGAGGACAGAAGATATATCCGTCAGTTCCCATTCCGAGCTCTTCTCTCTTTGTCCTGATCTCAGAAATAATTGCTTTAGCATCAGGGGTCAGAGGCACCTGTCTGTCTCCAAAGGTTCCCTTGGTACCGTCTATTACTTCACCTGTGGGATACCTGAGCATACGTTGAACGGTCAGGGTGTTGCCTTCAATGTCACTGAACTTCAGTGCAGATAATTCGCTTACCCTCAGCCCTGTGTAAAACATGAATACTATGCCGAGGGGGACAAAGCGCTGGACGTAGTTGCGTCCGCCTTCATATACATCCCATGCGTGCTTGATTATCAACTGCTCCTCAGTCTTATTGAATACTTGAGTGTGATCGGCTTTTTTACGCTCGGGTGTCAGCACTCTTTTCTTGTCAACTTTGACCTTCAGAAACTCATTCGATTTAACGATCTCTGAGTCGACTGCGAACTCCAGCATCTGACGGATTATCAGAGAGAAGTTGCCATACTGGTGATTCCCCATATTGTACTTCCGGATCATCTCATGGACCCAAGTGTCGAGCTCAAGCTTAGTGAGCTTTGTGATAGGTCTTTTGATGATAGGGGAGTCTTTGTAGTATCTGTTCCAGTCTTTCTGGACGCGTATGACTGTTGACTCAACAACATGCAATCTCTTGTATTCTATCCATAGTGGATACAGATCTTCGAGAGTACATGCTTCTTTAGCAAGATCTTTATCATGCGAGACATAATGCTCACATATCATATCAATCAGATCATCTCTGTTTGATTTGACTATGAGTCTGCGGCCTTCTTTCTTGCTGTCGTCAGGCAGGTGAGAACGCCATCTGCCATCTTTGCCTTGATAAATTGTGTATGGATGTTTTTCTAGGATTTTCTCCTTCCTGGACTTTCTCATATCTTCTTCGACGTCCCTCAGGTCGATGGTACCATTTTGAGAGATATACGACAAGATTTCGGTAGGAGTAAATTGCATCTCAAGGAGATGCGTGTCGGTCGTGACAGCCGTGACAGTGTTAGCGGGAGTTGTCCTCCTTGCTGTCACAGCCGTCACAGCTGTCACAGATTTCAAAGGACAGTATTCTGCCATCAGCATGTGTCCTGCTGTAGCTGTATGCTATCCCTTCATCTAGCAGGAGGCTGCTCTTGTACTGATTGACATATTTTGTAATGACATTGGTGCCGACCGACTGATCACCAAGTTCATTAAGCAATTCAGTAGCTGAACTCTTCCATATCCTGTGTCTTTGAGAGATAAAAATATACTGCATGATTATACCTATCCTTTCTCATTCAAAAAAGGCCCCCTTAGAAGGGAACCCCCGATAATAATGTTTTTAACGTTCTTCTCTGTCTCTGTGATCCTTTCGAAGGGTCTTAATATGATCACCGCGGCAGTGTTCAAGTTCGGTTTTTATGTCATCACGGACCTGGGTACTACGTTCCAGTGTGAAATCAGCAGTCCGTATATCCTTGCGCAGTTTACTGATCTTTGCAGTTAATCCGTCTCTTTCAGCCTTCAATTGTTCTATCTGATCAGGATCAGATGCACGCCTCAGTTTATTTCTTACCTTGTTTCTGGCTTCGGAAAGCTCTTCCATTTTATGTTCTGAATCAGTTATGAAAGCGCTCACATCTTCATCCGTTCTGAGACGTTCCCGTGCCATAAGTCTCGCGCAGGCTGAGTATTTATCACACATACGCCCGGCTTCACGCATCTCATGTGAGAGCGGCTTGTGTTTTTTCTTCGGGCGGTAACCGAGAAGATACAGATAGTGAAGATAAAGTCCGTATAGGCCTCCAATCTTTCGTGCAGTTCTTTTCGTCCCATGGACAGGGATGCGTTTATGCTTTGGAGACTTCATGGTTATGAGATGATTTTCACGGTTGACCGCAACGATCTTGTAATCATTAGCATTGACTCTTTGAACTATCCTGTCTAGTTCATAATCCTCACCAAGCCGGTACAGTCTTACAGCTTTCTGTGAATTTACAGACCTGATAGTCGGATACTTCCTTGAGTAGCTGTAGCTGATGATATATCCCTGTTGCTTCATCAGATTGATGAAAGTGGGGAAATTGGTGCTGAGTGAGATTGCTTTATCTATAGCTTCACGCATCAGATTGTATCTGGTCGGCTCTCCGTTCTTTTCGGCAAAGTGTATCTGTCTCGGAGTTTTACCACGCGGTTTTTCTATTACAGAAAGACCGTTCTCACGGCATATCTCATCAGATAATCTGCGGAGCTTACTGTAAGCAGCCTTGTTGTCATTGAATTTCTTTCCATCGATAAAGGAGACAGAACAGCATACAAGGTGGTTATGAAGATGATCACGATCCAGGTGGGTAGCAACCAGCACCTGATACTTGTCTCCCCACATCCTGCGTGCGAGTTCTACTCCAAGCTGATGACATTGCTCAGGCGTTACTTCGCCCGGTTTGAATGACTGATAACAGTGATAGGCGACATTACCGCCGGTCTTCCCGAAGAGAGTCTGCGTGTTGATCATCTCCTCAAGAGCTGTATCAGCAGAGCAATTCACTCCAGTTACATAACATGCTTTTTCAGATCCTGCTGTAGTATCTGAGGTCGTTTTGTCTCCATTCATTGCGTACCTGATGACTGAGGCAAGATCATCTTCTGATGTTTTTTCAGGATTGGATGCATAATCAACGACACGTTTAAGGCTGTCTCTGACGGGCCATATCTTAGTCGTTGCCATCCGTGTTCACCTCCGGCTTTGGGTAAATATGCCTCATAAGCTGCAAAGTTTCGACCATTATTCTGAGCAGATCTGCATAAATATCATCACAGAATTTCTGCGTTACTGGATCAGAAGATCGTCTTTTCATGTCGCTTACGGCTCCGATCACTTCGTTGATCCTGAGAAAACTCTCTTCGATCTCTTTCGCAGGAAGCTCTTTCGGTACGACTTTCATTGCTATCTGCCTGAGGTATTCTGAGACGCTCAGGCGACTCTTTTTTGCATTGCGTTCTATCTTTTTCTTTTCTTCCGGGGTCACTCTGATGTTGATCCCGAGGTTTCTCTGTCTGTTTGCCATATAAATTTTCCTTTCCTAAGACAATTTTTTTCATACATGATTCTTTTGTAATAACTGATAGGGGTTGCAGGGGCAGGAGCCCCTCCCGGTATTGCCACATGTGGCAGTGCCGCGGCTATTATCACGGGCGGAGTCTCCGGCTGGCGATACATAGCCTATGCTCGCTACTCTTATGGACAGACTTCCGGCTGTCCATAATGGCAACACTCGTGGCGATACACGGATGTTGTTCCTGTTTGAAAGGTGGCGATACAAGGTGGCAATACCTGTAAACTTCCCATATGACGGCAATGACGCTAATGACGGCATATCGCTCCTAGAGCAGGGAAGCGTCATAAGCGTCATGAGCGTCATCACTATAAGCAGAGTCCAATTTGACAGACGCGTCTGTTGAATCTACTGAGACAGTGCAGGAGTCATCTGCGACCGTGAACACATAGTTGCGCTCGCTGGACACGCGTGCACTGCTATAGGTGATCCCAAGTGGGAGCAGCACTTCATCATGAAACTTCGACAGTGCTCTGCTCAGAGCATGCGGCTTGACATGAGGAAGTCCGATCTCTTTGAGCAGTGTTGACATTGTGCCGGTGAATCCGCCTTCGGCCATAAGATAGTCGACTACCTTATATACGATCTCAGGGACATTCTCTCTTGCGATGTCTTCCTCTGACTTCTCTTCGATGACCTGCCACTCAGGATGCTGCCACTGCATCACAAGTTCGATATCCGGTGCATCACGTCCACTCACACTGAGAGTACCTGCAGTGCCGCCGCGGTTCTTGCGGAGAATGAGAATCATGTCGGCTGTTCCGGTGACTGCCGATGAACCCAGCACATCATTGTTGCCGTCTTTTGAATCGTGCTTCTTACGTGTATGGTGGACAAACACAATCGCAATCCTGCGATAATCAGCGATCTCCTTGAGCCTTGCAAGCTCCTCATACTCACATGCATATTGATTGGCGTTAGATGTTGGGTCACCGTGCCGGATCTTCTGCAGTGTGTCAACGATCACAAGTCTGACTCCCGCATTACTGTCCAGACACTTTTCCAGATCACTGATGAAGTCTCCGGATGGATCCAGCAGTGATGTGGCATATATCATTTCTTTCGGTGGAACAGTACCAATATCCAGTATCCTGCATTTGAGCCTTGCATCTGTGTCTTCAAGTGCGTAGTATGCAACACCGCACTGTTTGACATCATGACCGAGGAACGGCTCACCCAGGCTGACAGATAATGCCAGCCTCAGCATCAGCCAGCTTTTACACGACTTTGGAGCACCTGCTATTATGGTCAGTCCTGTTGGGATGAGACCATCGACTATCATGTCAGGCTTGCAGCCGCCGACAGGGTTATAGAAGAGTTCTTCTGCGCTTTTGAAATTAGTGGTAATTTGTTTGTTTTCCGGCATAAAGCCTCCTTTCCCGGCATCATTGCCGTTTCTTCTTGCTTCGTTTGGAATTGTATTCAGGGCATTGTATTATCACTGCTCTGAAGCTTTGCTTACAGTCGCGGTCACATTTACGGCACAGCTCGTTATATGTGATGCGCCCGCGATCATTCAGGAAGTAGTTCCATTCTTCCTTGTCGCGCTTTGACATTCTTGGCATTGGTATCACCTCCGATCTTCATTGAGATAATTGATATTTAGTAATAACGTGCAAAACAATAACGCCTCTATACCCAGTGATAAGATGTACGATCTCGGGGCGAAAAGAGGCGTTTTTTCCTGGTTATGACCATGTTTTTTGCAAGCAGAATACATCCGGCCGACTCATATATCCTATGCGTGCGTAAGGGGAGATTTTGATGTGTCTCGTTTTTTGCCCTCAGTCATGGGATGACTGAAATACATGTTGAAACAGGGACGTACAGGCCTTATAATAAACACATGTTCGGAACAAATGTTTATTTTTACGGTCGACACACTGAATGCTTCTTAATCTCCCTCTATTAATAGGGAAAAAATAAGGGGTAAAACGGAACTAAAATTTCTGAAATCGCAAAAATATTTTCAGAGGATAAATAAATGGCAGGATTATCTCGCGAAGCATGGTATGAAGAATACATGCTCATGATGGATGAAGAATATGGTGACTATGGATTCAAGGATGATCCGATAATTCTTGAAGAGCTTGCGCTGGAGGAAGAAGAGGAAAGTGAGCCTGTAAAAAAGTACGTTATAGTCAGCGATGATGACGAGGAATGCAACGTACCCGCTGAAGTCGTTAGACTGAAGGACATACAGGTGCCGAAAGGTGTAAAGAAACTCAAACGTGACATCAGGCATGAGATGCTCAGAAGGATCGAACAGTCTGCACGAACAGTAACTGACTTCAAGCGCCTTAATGACTGGTATGATTTTCTAGAAGAGAATGAAAAATCCAGGGTCAGGAAGCATGAGATCCTTAGGAATGGCGATGATTTCCCTCTTGAGTATGGCGAAGATGAGGACAGTTCATTCACTGCAGGTTGCTTGAGCAATGTTATAACCAGGCAGATGCGTAAAGGAGACATACTGGACTTTCTGTACTGCAAGCCGGATACTATAGATCAACTTGTGACAAAAGACTATATGATACATTTCATGCGAGCTTTGGATATGGATGATAGGGAACTATTCTATTACAAAGTCCTGGAGAAATATTCAAATGCCGAGATCGCAGAGATGCGGGGTCAGACAGACAGAGCGGTAAGGAAGGCGTGGGATAAACTGGAGTTTCATCTGAAGCAGCGGACTATGGGCCTCCTGATTTTTAGAAGCGATAAGGATTACTCTTTTACAGGTGATGAGCAGAGATTCTTTGATACCTGCCGGGAACAGTATGAATACAGAGGTGCATAATGAAAAGACTCTTTAAATACGCAAATTCATTCTGGGTCAAGTATAGTGACTATGTAATTAATGAGACTGCAGATGGCAAGAAATATCTTCAGCCTGCGCCAAAAGCCATGCCTCAGCCATACGATCCAATTGATAAATTTGAAAGCATTGCTTTGGATGCGGTTAATGTTGGCCGCCTTTGTATGAATCTGGAAGCAACAGAAAGTGAGAAACATGATGCGATACGAGAATTTACATTGAAGTATGGTCTGCTGGGCATTATGACAGCTCTGCCGACAACTCCAAGATTTCTCCAGTATGAGAACGCTTTTTTCCCTGTAAATCATTTTATACGGGAGGAGTCTATGCCGGTGCTGCCATATATGGACGAATTTTATCCTTTCGGGAAGCTGGACATCCATAAAAGGGGCCCTGGTGAAGGCTACCGTTGGGATCTTGAGGGAGATAAGGAGACTGTGCTGCTTGGAACTCTGACTGATGGGCGACCTCTTGAAACACACATGACGTTTCAGCGCGAATATGCAGAGAGATTGGATTGGATGGAAGAGCAGTTTAAGGACTGGGCGTTCAATCTCATGGTCATATTCTTCTATTACGAAGATAAGGACGGGTTTACGGAAAAACAGAAGGAATTCCATAAGCAAAGTATGGCAGCGTTTGATGGACTGACTCCGACATACCATATTGGGCTTATGGATGACAGGCCTTATCTTGTCTGGAACTTCAATTCGTTGCTTCAAGGAATACAGCTCATTTTCAGCATGATGTTGACCGACGAGTCCAGACCAATCAGAATGTGCAAGAACTGCGGCAAAGCCTTTATAGCGAGACGCTACAGAGATAAATTCTGCAGCAAGGAATGCTCTGAAGAGTGGAAGAGAAACACCGACTAATGAAGTATTATTTCTCATTGAAAACATAATCTTCTTTTATTGTAATATTCATCGTTTCAGATGCTTCTTCTAATGTCGAGAAGATTCTTATATTCTCGAATTCTTCATCCGGGTGACTTAGATCTCCGATTTTGTGACCATCAATATATAGAGTATAGCAGTCTCCCTGATCAATTAGGAATGAATTGTCAGGATTCATGTTACACAGATGTTGTAATTAGAGACGTGTCTGGAGGTAATGCAGGTGACTTGAAAACTATTGCTACAAAAGCCTTAAATATGGCAGTTAAGGCATCACTAAAGCTGAAAGATGAACTTTATACGGGGTCATTCGTTGAATCAGCTTTTGATGTAATGGCGATAGAAGATATGATGAAAAGGGAAGGCCTGCTATTAGCATTTCTCATGTATTGATACCACTGTTGACTTGTTACTCAAGAAACTGTTGAAAATGTATAACATATTATGAGGGCATCATTTAAGGTGTGGGTGAAAGGCATCCGCGTCTTTTCTCTTACACGAATATTTGATAATCTTAAATGTGTAAAAGACTGCAGACTATCAGGACGAGGAAGAAACTGACAGATCAGTAGCAAGTCCGGAAACAGAAGATATTGAATAATTATACAAAGCAATTAAATCTGGCCTGCAGGAATGTATTTTTCCCGTCTAGGTCTGCCCAGGCCCTTCTTATTTTTCCTGTCAAAAACGACACACATCGAAGCATGTTGTCTCCTGAGAAGGCGAGACGCAGTCGAAGCCTGATCAGCTAGAGACACAGTTTGCCAGAGCGGCCTCGGAGTGCGAGCGATAGCGATGCACGATCCGGGCACCGCGGGACGGCAGGTAGTCGCGAAAATACAACGCAGGTAACGCTCAAAACCCTTGAAAATCAAGGCTTTCAGGATTTGGCGGTTTTTGCAGATTTTAGCAAAAATCGCCATTTTTTAGTGTCCGGACCGAAATCAAAAAGGGCATCTGGTCAAAGGAAATACAGGCTCCTCAATGGGGAGCAATTCTTTTGACATTTGAGTTAGTAAAGACTAACATAATACATAACTATTATTAAGGAGACTGACTGATGCTTGCGATAAAACTGATCCTGGAAGGCCTTGGCCTGGGCTTCCTGCTATACCTCATCTGCGCCATCGGGATCCGTAACGGAGCGATTGGAATGGTACATCTGTACGACAAAAAGGTCCGGGAACGGGTCGTCCAGCTCGGTATGACGACCCATGAAGCGATCAGAAAAAGGAGCGCGTTGTTCAAAGGGCTGTGCGTTCCCGGGTATCTCGTATATGTGATCGTCTGCGTGTATGCTATCAACGGCGCACGTGGGTTTCTGCCCGGCTTTTGGCAGATGTTTGTTATCCTGTCGATCATGAACCTGATAGATCGCTTCCTGATCGACGATTACTGGGTAGGACACACTGATGCATGGATCATTCCCGGTACTGAAGATCTGAGACCGTATATAACTAGGAAAGATACACAGCAGAAATGGATCATGGGAACTATGGGCATGGCGGTCGTTTCAGCTGCGCTGGCAGGAATCATGGCAGTGATTCTGTAAATGGAAAG
>CAMNOS010000113.1 GCA_946546925.1 uncultured Butyrivibrio sp. | reverse complement strand
ACTACACCGGAGAATGACTATGGATGAGATGAACATCAGAAAACTCCTGAGTTCTGTAAGAGATGGAGACGTTTCGATCGAGGATGCGCTTCTTAAACTCAAAGAGGCGCCTTTCGAAGATATGGGATTTGCAAGGCCTGATCTTCACAGGGGACTCAGGCAGGGAAAGCCTGAGGTCATCTATGGCCAGGGCAAGACCCCGGAGCAGATACTTAAGATATCCGAGAACCTCTTAGAGCACGGCCAGGGAAGAGCCCTTATAACAAGGATGAGCCCGGAAGCTGTTTCTTACTACAGGAAGAACCGCACCGCGCAGACCTCTCACCTTTTTTATGATGAGCTTTCAAGGGTCGGCATAGCTTTTTGTGGTGATGAAGGCAGTAAGTGGGAAGCGAGGATCCAAAAAAGGTACGAGAAAGATCCGGAAGGCACAGGCAAGATAGTTATTGCGACAGGCGGTACAAGCGATATGCCTGTTGCTGAGGAGGCAGCATTGACTGCGGAGTTCTACGGCAGCAATGTGGTAAGGCTCTACGACGTGGGTGTTGCGGGCATTCACAGGCTTCTTTCCAGAGAGCCCATGGAGGAGATCATGACAGCCAATGTTGTCATTGCGATCGCCGGAATGGAGGGTGCTCTTGCGAGCGTTGTAGGAGGACTTGCCGACTGCCCTGTCATAGCGGTTCCCACAAGCGTCGGATACGGAGCATCATTCGGCGGCCTGTCGGCTCTTTTGTCCATGCTCAATTCCTGTGCGAGCGGCGTGAGTGTCGTCAACATAGACAACGGCTTTGGGGCGGGATACCTTGCCAGCATGATCAATCAAAAATGAAAAAGAAAGGCAGATTTTAATAAGAAATGTCAGTAAGTGGAAAAACAAAAAGAGCGGTTTCAATAATTGCGCTGATCCTGATCTTTGTAATGCTTTTGGGATCGGTTGCCGGGGCACTTACAGGTTGCGGCGCATCAAATAGCAAGAAAGATGATGTGAGCATCAGGATTGCAGGACTCAAAGGACCTACCACAATAGGACTTGTGAATTTTTTCGAGGATGCGGCAAGTGAATCATCTTCTGTAAATTACAGCTTTGAGATGTATACGGCAGGATCGGACATAATGGCAGCCATGGCTGCAGGACAGGCCGACATAGGTCTTGTGCCCTCCAATGTCGCCTGCGTTATGAACAATAAGGTAGAGGGCGGAGTTTCGGTGATCGATATCAATACGCTGGGAGTGCTCTCCTGTGTATCAGCAGACGACTCTGTTGATGATATATCGGATCTTGCGGGCAGGACTGTATATCTCACGGGTCAGGGAGCAACACCTGAATATACACTCAGATATCTCCTTGAACAGGCCGGGATAACGGACTGCAACCTTGAGTTTAAGTCAGAACCCACTGAGATCGTCTCCATATTTGGTGAGAATGCTGATGCGGTGGCTATTCTTCCGCAGCCCTTTGCAACAGCAGCCCTTGCCCAGAACGAGAACCTCAGGATCTCTTTTACCCTGGATGATGAGTGGGCCAAAGTGAACACCGACTGCAAGATCGTTACCGGAGTTACCGTAGTTACCAACAGTTTCCTCAAAGAGCACAAGGGTGCTGTGGATGCATTTATTGAAGCCCACAGACAAAGCGCCGAGAAAGCACTGTCTGACGTTGACACAACAGCTGCCCTTGTCGTGGAGCAGGGCATTATTGCCAAGGAGCCTCTGGCCAAAAAGGCAATTCCCTCCTGCAACATTGTCTGCATCACAGGAGATGAGATAAGAAGCACTCTTGAGGGCTACCTTCAGGTTCTGTACGACCAGGATCCCAAGTCTGTCGGCGGAAAGCTTCCTGGAGATGATTTCTACTATACCGGAGGCTGAGGACTTTGGGTGAAAAGAATGCCCCGGTGGGGCGAATACTAAGGACTGTAATACCTGTCGCTGCGTGGATACTGATTTGGCAGCTTCTGGCTATCATAGTTCAAAACAGAATAATTCTTGCAGGGCCTTATGACACACTGAGTGCGCTGATTGTTCTTGTCCGTACAGAAGTTTTCTGGAGCAGCGTATCTGCGACATCAGTAAGGATACTGACAGGCTTTTTTGCGGGATCAGTTATCGGAATTGCACTTGGATGCCTCGCCTTCAAAAAGGCATTTATCGGTGATTTCCTTAAGCCTTTTGTCTCGGCGCTCAAGTCGGTTCCTGTGGCAAGCTTCGTCATCCTTCTGCTCATCTGGTTTGGCAGCAGGAATATATCGGTCATCATCTGTTCCATGGTGGTTTTTCCGATACTTTATCTGAGCACCATTGAGGGGCTTAAGGCCACGGACTACAGGCTTCTTGAGATGGCACATGTATTCAGGATGCCGATTTCAAGGCAGATCAGATACATATATGTTCCGCAGCTTATGCCTTTTTTCAGAAGTGCATTCAAGCTCGCCATCGGGATGAGCTTTAAGAGCGGAATAGCAGCTGAGGTTATCGGTCAGCCGCTGAACACCATAGGCAACGGGCTGTACCTTTCCAAGGTTTATCTTGAGACGGGAGAACTGTTCGCATGGACAATCGTGGTGGTACTGATCTCTTTTATCTGTGAGAAGATCATATCGCTTATCTTAAAGCTCTTTTGAAAAAGAGCATCCCGTACCCATGGGCTGTTCTGGCAACGGAAGGAAGAAGATTTGACTATAGAAATTAAAGATGTATGTAAGTCCTTTGACGGACAGCAGGTGCTCAAAGGTTTTAATCTGAATATAGAATCGGAGCACAGCTATATACTGACAGGGCCTTCGGGTTGTGGCAAGACAACTCTTTTAAGGCTGATACTCGGGCTCGATAAGCCTGACAGCGGCACGGTCAAGCTCCTTGGCGACTACAAGTATCCGTTCATCAATTCGGGGATGGTCTTCCAGGAGGACAGACTTTGTGATAACCTTGATGCCGTCACCAATGTGACCATGGTCAGCAAGAAGGTCTTCAGGGAGACTGTGATAGAGGAACTTCAGAAGCTCCTTCCCAAAGAGCTTATATTTAAGCAGGTAAAAGAGCTGTCGGGAGGAGAGAAGAGGCGCGTTGCGATAGTCAGAGCCTGCGCCGTTCCAAGCGATATCCTTATCATGGACGAGCCGTTTACGGGGCTTGATGACAGCACGAGGAAGATCGCGATAGATTATATAAGAGACAAACAGGGCTCAGGCCCTCTTGTTATAACAACACATGACACCAAGGGTCTTGAATTCGGAAGGATTGTGAGATTTTAATTTAAGGAGGTTTTTTATGGTAACAAATGATGCGAGTATGAACAGCTTTAAGCACAAGATCATGGAAGAGGTATGCAGACTGGAGTGGAACAACGAAAATGACCAGGAACATGTTGAACAGCTTGTACTTAAGATGATACCGGGGCCAAAGCCTGAGTATCGCTGCTGTGTATATAAGGAGAGGGAGATTGTAAGGCAGAGGATCAAGCTTGCCAATGCCAAGGCGCCTTCTTACAACCCGGGCTCCAAGAATATTGTTCAGGTTATAGACCCTGCATGTGATGAGTGCCCTATTTCAGCGTACTCCGTGACAGATAACTGCCGTTTCTGCATGGGTAAGGCGTGCCTGAGCTCCTGTAAATTCAATGCCATCACACCCGGTGATACCCATATGCACATAGATCCCGCCAAGTGTAAGGAGTGTGGAATGTGTGCCAAGGCCTGCCCATACAGTGCCATCGTGCACCTTGAGAGACCCTGCAAGAAGGCCTGCCCTGTCGATGCGATCACTTACGATGAGTACGGCTACTGCAAGATCGACGAGGACAAGTGCATTCAGTGCGGACACTGCATACACAGCTGTCCTTTCGCAGCTATCGGAAGTAAGACCTTCCTGGTAGACATAATCAAGGACATCAAGGCGGGCAAGGAAGTTATAGCCATGTGTGCTCCCGCAACAGAGGGACAGTTCGGCGAAGACATCACCATGGGCTCCATCAAAGAGGGACTTAAGAAGATCGGCTTTGCGGATATGGTTGAAGTCGGCCTTGGCGGTGACATGACCGCAGCCTATGAGTCCGAGGAGTGGTCTGAGGCCTACAAGGAGGGCAGAAAGATGACAACCTCATGCTGTCCTGCCTTTATCAACATGCTCAGGAAGCACTTCCCTGACCAGTACAGAGACAATATGTCCAGCACGGTTTCACCCATGTGCGCGATATCGAGATACTTAAAGGCTACAAGGCCCGGCTGTGTGACCGTATTTATCGGTCCCTGCATCGCCAAAAAGGCAGAGGCTCAGGATGAGTCAGTCAAGGACAATGCAGATTACGTAGTAACATACGGAGAACTCAGGGCTCTTATGAGATCTAAGGATGCCACCTTTGAGCCGGTTCCCGAAGGATATCAGGAGTCTTCAATCTGGGGCAAGCGCTTTGCAGCCAGTGGCGGAGTTGCCAATGCCGTTATCGAGTGCATGCAGGAGAGAGGAGAGGACACAAGTAATCTCAAACTTCTCAGGGCAGCAGGAGGAGCGGACTGCAAAAAGGCACTCACCCTTCTCAAAGTCGGCAAGCTTCCCGAGGACTTCATTGAGGGAATGGTATGTCCCGGAGGCTGTGTAGGCGGTCCTTCCAGACACAAGAACATCACTGACATCAACAAGGCCAGGGAGTCACTTCTTTCCAAGGCTGATGACAGAAAAGTTCTGGAGAACCTCAAAGCTTATCCTATGGACAAGTTCTCCATGCACAGGGACGGACACATGTAATACCTTTTGTATGCTTACTCTGATGAGGGCTAATATATGGGAATAATGAGCCTGTTTTTCAATCCCGGTGACAGAGGACAGAAGAA
The DNA here is from genome assembly GCA_946546925.1 of uncultured Butyrivibrio sp. Taxonomy (GTDB): domain Bacteria; phylum Bacillota; class Clostridia; order Lachnospirales; family Lachnospiraceae; genus Butyrivibrio. Next base: position 4,124 of record CAMNOS010000113.1, on the reverse strand, counting down.
GAGCACCGTTATCTCTGCGATAATGGTGGTCTTTACGTCCTTCTACACGATAATGTACACAATGCATATGCCGTTTCTTGACGGTGCCGGTTTTGGTACTGCGGGACTCGTTTATGCTCTGAGGTACATACCCATAATGCTCACTGCGGCTCTTGGAGGCGCAATTCCCGGCATGCTCAGCGTGCTCATAGTCTTTATCTTCAGATCAGTCACAAGCAGCACTTTTTCCTACATGACTTTTATCTATCTTCTGGTTGTCATCGTTCTGGATCTGATAACCAGAAGAAGATGGTTTGACAAGTGGTACAAAGCGCTTGCTGTATCGTTTTATATGCAGAACCTGGTTGGAACATTCTGGGGTATCATCCTCATGCTTCTGAGTGACACCGGGATTTATGTTGTCAGTATTAAACAGGTTCTTTTATTCTTTTTGAATGAGCTGCCGGGGTGCCTGCTCGGAAGTATGCTCATTTATACTGTTTTCCGGAGACTTCCCGATAAGACCAAACTTCTTTTTAATAACGGAATATATTATGTGGATCCGAAGATCCTCTCAGAGGATCAGAAATATGAAATACGCGGCAGGTCCAGAATTGGAAACGTTGTGATGAACGTCATAGTTCTTGAGGCGCTCATCCTTGGAATATCCGCGGAGTTTGCATCCAACACACTGATTCCCACAATGAAGGACTATGGGATGATAGCTCAGGAAGGAGCTGAGATTGATGAGGAGCTTGGCATTCTTGGCAGTACCGAGAGGGTTGAGAGCAGAGTCAGCAGGCAGCTTATTGAAGAATCCGGATCGGAGCAGGGGTACTTAACGGGCCGCATTATTCCCGGCGATTTCAGGATCAATTACAGATACAGCGTCAGACTTGCCATGCTGATATCGATCATTGTGATACCTCTTGCGGTCTTTATGAATAGATATGCTCAGCTGAGGATAGCCCGTCCCATCAGGATGCTCTCCAGTGCCATGTCGGATATATACAATGGGGGAGAGAGCAGATTGAATGAGAGCATCAAGGGCGTTCACGACCTTGACATAAGGACGAAAGACGAGATAGAGGATCTGTACCGCACTGTGGACATGACGGTATACAGACTTATGGATTACATTGAACTTGCCAAGTCCAGACAGGCAATAGAGGATCAGCTTGAGATCGCAAAGTCAGCCAATGAGGCCAAGTCGAGATTTCTTTCCAATATTTCCCATGAGATCAGAACACCCATCAATGCGGTGCTTGGTTTTGATGAGATGATCCTCAGGGAGAGCAGGGATGAGGAGATACTTGACTATGCAACCGACATTCAGAATTCCGGAAGAACCCTTCTCGCCCTTATTAACGATATCCTTGACTTCTCCAAGATAGAGGCCGGCAAGATGGAGATTGTCCCGGTGGAATATGAGCTGGGATCTCTTATGAACGACATAGTTAATATGTCACAGGTGAGGGCTAAGGAGAAGAACCTGCGGCTCATTGTGGATGTGGATCAGAATATTCCTCATATTCTTTTTGGCGATGAGATTAGGATTAAGCAGTGCATTATCAATATCGTGACCAATGCGGTGAAATATACTGAGGAGGGATCTGTTACTCTGAGCGTCTCATATGAAAATGTGGAGACAGACGATTCGGAAGATGAGGATGAGAATGAGGATTACATACTTCTGAAAGTAAGTGTGAAAGACACCGGAATCGGAATAAGACAGGAGGATATGCACAGGCTCACCTCTGCCTTTGAGAGGATAGACATGCAGAGGAACCGCACTATAGAGGGAAGCGGACTCGGCATAAGCATTGTGACCAATCTTCTGGAGCTTATGGGATCAAAACTTGAAGCTGAAAGCGAATACGGCAAGGGCTCGGTATTTTCTTTTGCCGTCAAACAGCATGTTGTGAATTGGGACAGGGTCGGAGACTTCGCCGGTAAGGTCAGAGAATCCGGATCGAACAGAAAGGGCTACAGGGAGCGCTTTCATGCACAGAACGCCAGTATACTTGTGGTGGACGACACCAGGACCAATCTCACTGTAATAGAGGGGCTTCTCAAGCAGACTCTGATAAGGATAGATACCGCAACAAGCGGAGTTGAGGCTCTTGAACTTGTAAGAAACAACCGCTACAATATCATCTTCCTTGACCACAGAATGCCTGAGATGGACGGAATACAGACCTTCCATGCGATGGAAGAGATAGAGGACAATCCCAACAGGGATACGCCTGTCATCGCACTGACAGCCAATGCGATATCGGGATCCAGGGAGATGTATGTCAGGGAGGGCTTTACCAACTACATGTCAAAGCCTGTGGATCCTGCCAAACTTGAGGACATGATACTTGAGTATCTTCCGGCAGAACTTGTCACCAGACTTGGAGATACGGATTTTGCAGCAGGCGCTGAGGATGATGAAAAAGACAAAGAGAAGGCTGTGATGCAGGAGCTTCTCAAGATAAGCGGCATAGATATGACGACTGCTGTGCAAAGATGCGGATCAGCGGTCGCAGCCAAAGATGTAATGAAGGACTTCTATCTCTCGATAGAAGAGAGATCGGGTCTTATAGAGAATTTCGAGGCATCAAGGAACATCAAGGACTATACGATTTATGTTCATGGCTTAAAGAGCAGTGCCAGAGCTGTGGGAGCACTCGACCTTGCGGAGAGGGCCGAGTACCTGGAAATGTGCGGAAACAACGGGAATCTGGCTGATATCGAGGCGCTTACCCCACCTCTTCTTGCTCTTTACAGGAGTTATCTCAAGAAACTTGAGCCGTTGTTTGCCGGGGACGATTCCGGCAAAGAACTCATAAGCTCAGAGGAACTTGAGGGCGCTTTTGCCTCAATCAGGGAATTTGTTTCTGCATCCTATTTTGACAGCGCTGATGACATAATTCAGATGCTTGAGAACTACAGGATACCGGACGAACAGAAAAAAAAGTATGCCGAGGTCAAAAGACTTCTATCAGCTGTTGACAGAGACGGGCTGTTAAATATACTCTAAAGAATAGAATTTTTATTTGTGCAAAGGTACCGCTTTTATGGATAAGAAAGTATTGCTTATTGGAAAGCAAAAGAGTTTTATGATGAATGCCATCGTAGTTGGCCTTCAGAAATCGGATTATGAAGTTGTGACAGTGGCCCCCAACAAGGCGGCAATTGAGGAGATAGCCGACAGACCCAAAATCTATATCATGTATCTCGGGGAGCTGACACAGGACGATGTTCATCTTTTTGACTATATTAATGAACAGATCGACTCTGAGAGATTCATTCTCTATCTCGTAGGCAACAACGAGGAACTGAATCTGGCACAGTCTGTAATAGGCAAAGAGAAGATACAGGAGACCTATTTAAGACCCCTTGATATCAAGCTCCTTGCCGAGCACCTCGACATGGTTGTTGATTATAGTTCTCTGGATGAGAATCTCAGGAAAAAGGTGCTGATAATTGACGATGACGGAGCAATGCTGAGGATGATGAAGACCTGGTTGTCCGTCAAATACCATGTATATATGGCAAGTTCCGGAAAGATTGCACTTTCCTTTCTGAACCAGACTCCGGTGGATCTGGTGCTTCTGGACTACGAGATGCCCGTCATGAGTGGACCTGACGTTCTGAAGAAAATAAGGGACACTGCCAAACTCTGCAGTCTTCCAGTTATATTCCTCACAGCCAAGGATGACAAGGAGAGCGTCATGAAGGTTGTGGGACTTAAGCCTGCCAAATACCTCTTAAAGTCCATGCCAAAGGATAAGCTTATCAGCGCAATCGATGAGTTTTTTACCTTGCAGGATGTCAAAAGAGCAAGAGAATAGGAGAATTCAAGATGATATCCAGACTTGTTGACAAGATCAAAAAGACCAATGCCCCGATTGTTGTAGGACTTGACCCCAAGATTTCTTTCATACCTGAGGATATGCTCAGAAAAAGCTTTGATGAGAAGGGGGCCAATCCCGAGGGGGCCGCAGATGCTTTCTTTAAGTTTAACAAGGAGATAATCGACCACATCTACGACATTGTTCCCGCTGTAAAGCCCCAGATAGCCATGTATGAAGAGCTGGGGATACCGGGACTTATCACCTTCAAAAAGACTGTTGACTATGCCAAAGAAAAGGGACTTA
>CAMNOS010000112.1 GCA_946546925.1 uncultured Butyrivibrio sp. | reverse complement strand
TGATACAATGAAAAACCTCCAACCCATTGCAGTGGGTCGGAGGCTTTCATAAGGAAGTAATTATGAGATTTGTTTATGAAAAATGCTATGCATCTATCTGGTTTAGTTTAGTACATTGCTTTTTCTTTTTGATATGTATAAGTTATCACGACCAATGTCACAAAAGTGTCACAGATTTTGTATATTTATGAGAAAATTATTTTTTTAAATGCACCCCTTGACTTGAGTCCTCTACCTGCGATAGTATATATGATACCTATTTTGGGGCCCTAGGCATATTGCGCCCATTTTTCGGTCTCCAAAATACATGTAACTATAGGAAACATTAAACCAGATTCATTGAAATGTTGATACATCGAAATACAATGCTCGTAACGATGAATGCACATTTTGAGAACATCCACATCTTTCTATGAATCACAAAGATCAAGCGGGTTTCCCGCAATGGGGTGAACGGTCAATGGAAAAAAGCAAGATGCGTGTCGTTAAAAACGGCAAAAACATCAGAATGACATTTGCACAGCACGAAGAAGTGCTGGAGATGCCAAACCTGATTGAAGTCCAGAAGGATTCCTACGAGTGGTTCCTTTCAGACGGCCTCCGCGAGGCATTTGATGACATCTCTCCGATCCAGGATTTTGCTGGACACCTTTCCCTTGAGTTCGTAGGCTACAAGCTCTGCGAAGATGAGAAGAAGTACAACATCGAGGAGTGCAAGGAGCGTGATGCGACTTACGCAGCACCTCTCAAGGTGAAAGTACGTCTTATCAACAAGGATAAGGAAGAGATCAACGAACATGAGATATTTATGGGCGATCTGCCTCTGATGACAGATACCGGCTCATTTGTTATTAACGGTGCAGAGCGAGTTATCGTATCACAGCTCGTTCGTTCTCCGGGCATTTACTATGGTCAGGATCACGATAAGATCGGTAAAGAGCTTTACTCATGTACAGTTATCCCTAACCGTGGTGCATGGATCGAGTATGAAACAGATTCCAATGACGTATTTTTCGTACGTGTAGACAGAACCCGTAAGGTTCCTGTATCTGTATTTATCCGTGCGCTTGGTATCAGCTCCAATGCCGAGATCATTGACCTCTTCGGTGAAGAGCCTAAGCTCATGGCTTCTTTCGAGAAGGAGTCACCTGAGGCTCAGAACTACGAGGGTGGTCTTCTTGAACTTTACAGAAAGATAAGACCGGGTGAGCCGCTTTCGGTTGATTCGGCAAGCTCACTTCTTAACGGCATGTTCTTCGACCCGCGCCGTTACGATCTTGCAAAGGTTGGACGTTATAAATTTAATAAGAAGCTTCACTTCAAGAACCGTATCAAGGGACATACTCTCGCTGAGGATGTTATCGATGAGTCAACAGGTGAAGTTATCGCACAGGCAGGAGAGCAGATCTCCCGTCAGAAGGCTATCGAGATCCAGGATGCAGCAGTTCCTTACGTATGGATCGACGGCCCTACACGTAAGGTAAAGGTTCTTTCAGCTATGGAGGTAGACCTTGATAAGTACGTTACTTTCGACGCTTCGGAGATCGATTACGATGAGGCCAAGGAGTACGAGCACGTTAAGGAGTACTTTGAAAAGCAGGCTGACCGCACACATGCATCATTAAGCGAAGAGGCTGAGAAGAAGCTTTGGGATGCCCTTACTCTCGAAGAGAAGCAGGCACTTATCGACCAGGATAAGCCTGATGAGCTCGTTTACTATCCTGAGCTTGCAAGACTTATGGAGGAGAATGCTGACGATCAGAGAGCTCTCCGTATAGCCATCATGAAGGATATGCATGAGCTTGTTCCGAAGCACATCACTAAGGAAGATATCTTTGCTTCCATTAACTACTGCATGCATCTTGAGGAAGAGGTCGGAACCAAGGATGATATCGATCATCTCGGAAACCGTCGTATCCGTGCTGTGGGAGAACTTCTCCAGAATCAGTACCGTATCGGTCTCTCCCGTATGGAGCGTGTTGTCCGCGAGCGTATGGCAACACAGGATATCGAGGAGATCACACCTCAGAGCCTCATAAACATTAAGCCCGTAACAGCTTCTGTTAAGGAGTTCTTCGGTTCATCACAGCTGTCACAGTTCATGGATCAGAACAACCCGCTTTCAGAGCTTACACATAAGCGTAGACTTTCAGCCCTCGGACCGGGCGGTCTTTCAAGAGACCGTGCAGGATTTGAGGTTCGAGACGTTCACTATACACACTATGGACGTATGTGCCCTATCGAGACACCTGAAGGACCTAACATCGGTCTTATCAACTCTCTCGCATCCTATGCACGTATCAATGAGTACGGATTCATTGAGGCTCCATACCGTATGGTAGACAAGTCTGATCCTCAGAATCCTAAGGTAACAAAGGACGTTGTTTACCTTGCCGCAGATGAAGAGGATAACTACGTAGTTGCACAGGCAAACGAGCCGCTTGATGCAGACGGACATTTCCTTCATGACAATGTTTCCGGCCGTTTCAGAGAGGCTACCCAGGCATTCCCTAAGGCCTCTATCGATATGATGGACGTATCACCTAAGATGGTATTCTCGGTTGCTACATCCATGATTCCGTTCCTCCAGAACGATGACGCTAACCGTGCCCTCATGGGATCAAACATGCAGCGTCAGGCCGTGCCTCTTATGGTTACCGAGAGAGCAGCAGTTGATACCGGTATTTCCGCAAAGGCTGCCGTTGACTCAGGTGTTTGCTGCGTTGCAAAGTATGATGGTGTAGTTGAGATCTCTGCTTCAAACAAGATCATCATTCGCCGTGACTCCGATGGAACTCTTGATGAGTACAAGCTTACAAAGTTCATGAGATCCAACCAGTCCAACTGCTACAACCAGAAGCCTATCGTATTTGCAGGTGACCATGTAAAGAAGGGTGATGTTATCGCCGATGGTCCTTCAACCTGTCAGGGTGAGATCGCTCTCGGTAAGAACCCTCTTATCGGATTCATGACATGGGAAGGTTACAACTACGAGGATGCGGTTCTCCTTTCAGAGAAGCTCATCCAGAATGATGTTTATACATCTATCCATATTGAAGAGTACGAATGTGAAGCCCGCGACACCAAGCTCGGACCTGAGGAGATCACTTCTGACGTTCCCGGTGTAGGTGACGATGCATTAAAGAACCTTGACGAGCGCGGAATCATCCGTATCGGTGCTGAGGTTCGTGCCGGTGACATTCTCGTTGGTAAGGTTACTCCTAAGGGAGAGACAGAGCTTACAGCTGAAGAGAGACTCCTTCGTGCTATCTTCGGTGAGAAGGCAAGAGAAGTTCGTGACACTTCGTTAAAGGTACCTCACGGCGCATACGGCGTTGTTGTGGATGCAAAGGTATTTACAAGAGAAAATTCAGACGAGCTCGCTCCGGGAGTTTCAGAGTCAGTTCGTATTTATATCGCACAGAAGAGAAAGATCGGTGTTGGCGATAAGATGGCCGGCCGTCACGGAAACAAGGGTGTATGTTCAAGAGTTCTCCCTGTAGAGGATCTTCCATACCTTCCTAACGGACGTCCGCTTGATATTGTGCTTAACCCTTTGGGCGTGCCTTCCCGAATGAATATCGGACAGGTGCTTGAGTTACACCTTTCTCTTGCTGCGAAGGTTCTCGGTATCGACGTTTCAACACCTATCTTTGATGGTGCTACAGAGCCTGATATCAGACAGACCCTCATCCTTGCAAACGATTACGTTAACAAGTCATGGGAAGAGTTTACAGAATTACACAAGGAAGAGCTTGATCCTGAGGTTTATGAGTATCTCGGCGCTCATCTCGATCACAGAGAGGAGTGGAAGGGTGTACCTATCGGAACTGACGGTAAGGTACAGCTCCGCGATGGACGTACAGGACTTCCGTTTGATGGCAAGACATCTATCGGATTCATGCATTATCTCAAGCTCCATCACCTTGTAGATGATAAGATTCACGCACGTTCAACCGGTCCGTACTCACTGGTTACACAGCAGCCACTTGGTGGTAAGGCACAGTTCGGTGGACAGCGTTTCGGAGAGATGGAAGTTTGGGCCCTCGAGGCTTACGGTGCTGCATACACACTTCAGGAGATCCTTACCATGAAGTCCGATGACGTTGCAGGACGTGTTAAGACCTATGAGGCTATCATCAAGGGACAGAATATCCCTGCTCCGGGTGTACCTGAGTCCTTCAAGGTTATGCTTAAGGAGCTTGAGGCACTCTGTCTCGACGTACGCGTACTTGACGATCAGCAGAATGAGATTGAGATTACAGAGGATCTCTACGATGCTAACCAGGATATGCACCGTCTGCTTTCAGGCGGAGACAACCGTTACGATAAGAATGAGAACCTTGGCCAGTACGGCTTCGCTGCTCAGGAATTTAAGAACGGTGAGCTTGTTGATGCGGATGACAGCATGTCTCAACAGGGCGTAGAGATGTTCTCGGATGGCGATGATGAGCTTGTGTCAGCATTAGGCGCAGATCTCATGGATGATGGTTTCGGGGATGATTCTTCAGAGGAAGAAGATTTCTATGAGGATAGTGAAGATATCGTATCAGAGTCTGACGATTTTTCAGACGGCGATGATGAATAAATAGGAGGAATACATGGCACAGCTTGATAAAATAAATGAGCCTGTTCAGTTTGATTCGATCAAGATCGGCCTTGCCTCTCCGGAGAAGATCCTGGAGTGGTCTCACGGCGAAGTTAAGAAGCCTGAGACAATCAACTACAGAACTCTGAAGCCTGAGAAGGATGGACTTTTCTGTGAGCGTATCTTTGGACCGGTTAAAGACTGGGAGTGCCACTGCGGAAAGTACAAGAAGATCCGTTATAAGGGTGTTGTTTGTGACCGCTGCGGTGTTGAGGTAACAAAGTCCTCCGTAAGACGTGAGAGAATGGGACATATCGCTCTTGCAGCTCCTGTTTCCCACATCTGGTATTTTAAGGGTATTCCTTCAAGGATGGGTCTGATACTTGATATCAGTCCCCGTGTCCTTGAGAGAGTTCTCTATTTCGCAAGCTATATCGTACTTGATAAGGGTGAGACACAGCTTGAGTACAAGCAGGTTCTCTCCGAGAAGGAGTACAGAGATGCGGTTGAACAGTATGGCTATGGTTCCTTCCGTGCGGGAATGGGTGCAGAGGCTGTACTTGAGCTCCTTAAGAGCATTGACCTTGAAAAGGAGTATACAGAATTAAGACAGGAGCTTGATGATGCTTCCGGTCAGAAGAGAGCAAGAATCGTAAAGAGACTTGAGGTTGTTGAGGCATTCCGCTCATCAGGAAACCTTCCTGAGTGGATGATCCTTACAGAGCTTCCTGTTATCCCGCCTGATCTTCGTCCTATGGTACAGCTTGACGGCGGACGTTTTGCCACATCGGATCTTAACGATCTTTACAGAAGAATCATTAACAGAAACAACCGTCTTGCCCGTCTTCTCGAGCTTGGCGCACCTGAGATCATCGTACGTAACGAGAAGCGTATGCTTCAGGAAGCTGTTGATGCACTTATCGATAATGGTCGTCGCGGACGTCCTGTAACAGGTCCCGGAAACAGAGCTCTGAAGTCACTTTCAGATATGTTAAAGGGTAAGCAGGGACGTTTCAGACAGAACCTTCTCGGTAAGCGTGTTGACTACTCAGGACGTTCTGTTATCGTCGTAGGACCTGACCTTAAGATCTACCAGTGCGGTGTTCCTAAGGAGATGGCTCTCGAGCTTTTCAAGCCTTTCGTAATGAAGGAGCTTGTTAATACAGGTAAGGCACACAACATTAAGAATGCCAAGAAGATGGTCGAGAGACTCGATCCTATGGTTTGGGATATCCTTGAAGGCGTTATCAAGGGTCACCCGGTTATGCTTAACCGTGCCCCGACCCTTCACAGACTCGGTATCCAGGCATTCGAGCCCACACTTGTAGAAGGTAAGGCGATAAGACTCCATCCGCTCGTTTGTGCAGCGTTCAATGCTGACTTCGATGGTGACCAGATGGCTATCCACCTTCCTCTTACACAGGAAGCTCAGGCAGAGTGCAGATTCATGCTTCTCGCGCCTAACAACCTGCTCAAGCCTTCAGACGGTGGTGTTGTTGCAGTTCCTTCACAGGATATGGTTCTTGGTATCTACTACATCACACAGGAGAGACCGGGTGAGCCTAACGAGGGAATGTTCTTCAAGAGCATTAACGAGGCTATCCTTGCAAAGGAAAATGGCTACATCACCATGCACACAAGGATCAAGGTACGTATCAAGAAGATCCTCAAGAACGAGGACGGTACCGAGAGAACTGTTGAAGGTGTTATCAATACAACTGTAGGTCGTCTCATATTTAATGAGATCATCCCTCAGGATCTCGGATTTGTTGACCGTTCAATCCCGGGCAATGAGATCCTTCCTGAAATCGATGAGATCGTTAAGAAGAAGAACCTTAAGAAGATCCTTGAAAAGATAATGGACGTTCACGGCGCTACACAGACAGCATTAAGCCTTGACGACATCAAGTCTATGGGCTACAAGCAGTCAACAATTGCAGCCATGACCGTTTCCATTTCAGATATGACAGTGCCTGCATCAAAGCAGCAGCTCCTTGATGAAGCACAGAAGACTGTAGATAAGATCGCACGTAACTACCGTCGTGGTCTCGTAACAGAGGAAGAGAGATATCAGGAAGTTATCGATACATGGAAGAAGACCGATGATCAGCTTACTCATGACCTTCTCAGTGGTCTTGATAAGTACAACAACATCTTCATGATGGCTGATTCCGGAGCCCGTGGATCTGATAAGCAGATCAAGCAGCTTGCAGGTATGCGTGGACTCATGGCTGATACAACCGGACGTACCATCGAGCTCCCTATCAAGTCAAACTTCCGTGAAGGTCTTGACGTACTGGAGTACTTCATTTCCGCACACGGTGCCCGTAAGGGACTTTCCGATACTGCGCTCCGTACAGCCGATTCCGGATATCTTACACGTCGAATGGTTGACGTTACACAGGATCTCATCATCCGTGAGCTTGACTGCTCGGCAAATAAGGACAAGATTCCGTTCCTTGAGATTTCAGAGCTTTCTGACGGACAGGAGAAGATCGAGTCACTTCAGGATCGTATCACAGGCCGTTACATCGCTGAGGATATCGTAGATCCTGAGACAGGCAAGACTATCGTTAAGGCTGATCACATGGTTACACCTAAGCGTGCACCACGTGTTATCAAGGCTCTTAACAACATGGGCAGAAAGACCATCAAGATCAGAACCGTACTTACATGCCGTTCAAAGAATGGTGTCTGCGCTAAGTGCTACGGTTCAAACCTTGCAACAGGTCAGCCGGTTCAGATTGGTGAGGCAGTTGGTATCATCGCTGCTCAGTCAATCGGTGAGCCTGGTACACAGCTTACCATGAGAACCTTCCACACCGGTGGTGTTGCCGGTGGTGATATCACACAGGGTCTTCCGAGAGTTGAGGAGCTTTTCGAGGCTCGTAAACCTAAGGGACTTGCAATTCTTACAGAGATCCCGGGTGTGGTTGAAATCAAGGAAACCGCTAAGAAGAGAGAGGTTGTTGTTACTGATTCTGCTAATGCTCAGTCAAAGACATACCTCATTCCATACGGTTCCAGACTTAAGGTGCAGAACGGTCAGGTTCTTGAGGCCGGTGACGTACTTACAGAAGGTTCCATTAACCCTCATGATCTTCTGAAGATCAAGGGCACCAAGGCAGTACAGGATTACATGATCTCTGAAGTTCAGAGAGTATACCGTCTCCAGGGTGTTGAGATTCAGGACAGACATATCGAGATGATCGTTCATCAGATGATGAAGAAGGAACGAATCAACGATGCAGGTGATTCACACTTCATTCCGGGTACAACCGTTGATCGTCTTGATTTCGAGGATGAGAACGAGAGACTTATCGCAGAAGGCAAGAAGCCGGCAGAGGGAACAAGAATCATGCTTGGTATCACCAAGGCATCTCTTGCAACAGATTCCTTCCTGTCAGCTGCATCCTTCCAGGAGACAACCAAGGTTCTTACCGAGGCTGCCATCAACGGAAAGAGAGACAACCTTGTGGGACTTAAGGAGAACGTTATCATCGGTAAGCTCATTCCTGCCGGTACAGGCATGAAGCGTTACAGAAATGTAGAGCTTTCACAGGATATTGAGGATATCGAGGACGAGACAGAGCAGCTCTTCACACCTGATGAGGCATTTGACATCGATGCTGAAGGCGTTGAGAGAATCGCAGCCCGTCACAGAATCGAGAACCAGAAGAATAACGTGCTTTAAAGCGTTTCACTGAAACCACAGGGTGGCAAGTCAGCTTGCAATCCCGAGTCGATACTGCGAATGCACAATAATATTAGTAGAAAGGGACCGCGGCTTGCTGCGGTCCCTTTTGTTCTATAAAAAATATATAAATTCGATTGACAAGAAAATTTGATTGAAGTATAGTACTTAAGCGTGCGTAAAAAGCACGCTCTGTTTTAGTATTTCAGAGTAAAAAATACACATATCATAAACCTAACGAAAGGAGAACCAAATGCCTACATTTAACCAGTTAGTAAGAAAGGGCAGAACTTCTCAGAAGAAGAAGTCTACCGCACCTGCACTTCAGAAAGGATTCAACTCTTTAAAGAAGGTGGCAACTAACATTTCCGCTCCTCAGAAGCGTGGTGTATGTACAGCTGTTAAGACAGCTACACCTAAGAAGCCTAACTCAGCTCTTCGTAAGATCGCCAGAGTAAGACTTTCAAACGGTTTCGAAGTTACATCATACATTCCGGGAGAGGGACATAACCTTCAGGAGCACTCTGTTGTTATGATTCGTGGTGGCCGTGTTAAGGATCTTCCTGGTACAAGATACCATATCATCCGTGGAACACTGGACACAGCCGGCGTTGCAAACAGAATGCAGGCCCGTTCAAAGTACGGCGCAAAGAGACCTAAGGCTAAGAAGTAATTTA
>CAMNOS010000111.1 GCA_946546925.1 uncultured Butyrivibrio sp. | reverse complement strand
ACAAGAGAGTTCGAGCAGATGGAGCTTGAGTTCTTCTGCAAGCCCGGAACACAGACAGAGTGGTTCGAGTACTGGAGAAAGTTCTGCTACGAATGGCTTCTTAAGCTTGGAATCAAGGAGGAGAACCTTCGACTTCGTGATCATGATCCCGAGGAGCTTTCATTCTACAGCGATCATACAACAGATATTGAGTACGCATTCCCATTCACAGACTGGGGCGAGCTCTGGGGAATCGCTTCAAGAACAGACTACGACCTCACACGTCATCAGGAGACTTCAGGCCAGCCTATGGATTACTTCGATGATGAGACAGGTGAGAAGTACATCCCTTACGTTGTTGAGCCTTCACTTGGTGCAGACCGTGTGACTCTTGCATTCCTCTGCGAAGCTTACGACGAGGAGAATCTGGGCACTGAAGACAAGCCCGACATGAGAACTGTTCTTCGTTTCCATCCCGCGCTTGCACCTGTCAAGATCGGTATCCTTCCTCTTTCCAAGAAGCTTGGCGAGGGAGCAGAGAAGATTTATGCACAGCTCTCCAAGAAATACAACTGCGAATATGACGACAGAGGTAACATCGGTAAGAGATACCGCCGTCAGGATGAGATCGGAACACCTTTCTGCGTGACCTACGACTTTGATTCAGAGACAGACGGCAAGGTTACAGTAAGATTCCGCGACAGCATGGAGCAGGAGAGAGTAGCTATTGACGAGCTCGATAAGTTCTTCGAGGGCAGATTCGATTTTTAATGATATAGGGATCCAAAGTCATAGATTATTCCTGCTTGCAGAGAATAATCTATGACCTTGGAGACCGAACAAGAATGAGGAAAAAAGATACGCGAAGAATGAGCGTATCGATTTCCGAATTCTTGTAGGATTGCGAGAGCGAAACGGAGCAATCCGTATATCATGTAATGCATGGAGCGGAGCAATCCGTATATCATGTAATATTTTATTTCAGGAGGATTAACATGAAACAATTTACAGCTGACGAGCTGCGCAAGGCCTGGAAGCAGTTCTATATAGACAGGGGACATGTGGATTGCGGCGCCGTTTCACTGGTTTCTGACGGTTCCACAGGCGTTATGTTCAACGTTGCAGGAATGCAGCCCCTTATGCCTTATCTTCTTGGCAAGAAGCATCCTAAGGGAACAAGACTATGCAACGTTCAGGGATGTGTTCGTACCAATGATATCGATTCAGTAGGCGACAAGAGCCACGGAACTTTCTTTGAGATGATGGGAAGCTGGTCTCTTGGTGACTACTTCAAAAAAGAGCGCTGCCAGTGGAGTTATGAGCTTCTTACACAGCTCTTTGGATTTGACAGAGATCACCTTGCAGCTACCGTTTTTGCAGGTGACGAGAACGCCCCAAGGGATGAAGAGGGCGCCAAATATCGTATAGAGTCAGGCTTTAAGCCTGAGAACATTTTTTATCTTCCTGCTGAGGACAACTGGTGGGGACTTGAATACGGCCCCTGTGGTCCAGACAGCGAGATGTTCTACGTTAAAGACGTACCGGATTGCGGACCTGACTGTGGCCCCGGATGCCACTGCGGCAAGTATACTGAGATCGGAAACGATGTATTCATGCAGTATGAGAAGCATCACGACGGCTCACTTACACCTCTTTCACAGAAGAACGTCGACACAGGCTGGGGACTTGAGAGAATCCTCGCTTTCCTCAATGGCGTTGACGATGTTTACAAGATCGATCTTCACGCACCTGTTATCGCTTATATTGAAAAAGAGAGCGGCATCAGATATGAAGCTGATGAGAAGAGCACAAGATCCATGAGGATCCTGGCTGACCATACCCGTACAGCTGTAATGCTCATAGGCGATGAGGCTAAGCTTCTTCCTTCCAACACAGGTGCAGGCTATATCCTGAGAAGGCTTATCAGAAGAGCCGTAAGACATGCAAGGGCTCTTGGACTTAACAAGTCTCAGATTCTCGGTGTTGCTACCATCTACATTGATGAGTATGTTGACAGCTATGAGAACCTTAAGAGAAATCGTGAATTTGTACTCACCGAGCTCGGAAGAGAGATTGACCGCTTTGAGGCTACACTTGAGAACGGCATGAAGGAATTCAGGAAGATTCTGGACAAGACTTCTGCATCAGGCAAGAAGGAAATCGAAGGAAAGGATGCGTTCTTCCTGTATGATACTTTTGGATTCCCTGTAGAGCTCACGTTGGAGCTTGCCGAGGAAGAAGGATTTACTGTAGATGAGAAGGGTTTTACCGATGCTATGGAAGAGCAGAAGCAGAAGGCAAGAGAGAATCAGAACTTCTCAGCCAACCTTGAAGCTGGTGTTTCAGCATTTGACAAGCTTGATGAGAATGTGACCTGCACATTCATAGGATATACAGATCTGACAGGAACAGGCAGGATTGAGGCCATTTCTAACGGCAGTGACCTCTGCGACGAGCTTTCTGCAGGATCAAAGGGAAGCATTATCACAGACGCAACTCCTTTCTACGGAACAATGGGCGGACAGGTAGGCGACATCGGTGTGATCGAGTCTACTGACGGAGCCAGGTTTGAAGTTGTTGAGACTGTGCATGTCGCAGGCGGAAGAACAGCTCACGTGGGAGAAGTACTTGAGGGAACATTTAAGACCGGAAGCGAAGTGACACTTAAGGTTGACAAGGAGAACCGCGCAAAGACATGCCGCAACCACAGTGCTACCCACCTTCTTCAGAAGGCACTTCAGGAAGTCCTTGGAGATGGGGTTGAGCAGGCAGGTTCTTACCAGGATCCCGACAAGACAAGATTTGACTTCAGCTATCATCAGGCAATGACAGCCGATGAGATCAGTAAAGTTGAGGCTATTGTAAATGCCAAGATCCTTGAGGCACTCCCTGTTGAAACCAAAGTTATGTCCATCGAAGATGCCAAAAAGACCGGAGCTATGGCTCTGTTCGGCGAGAAGTACGGCGATACCGTAAGAGTAGTTAACATGGGAGATTTCTCCATTGAGCTCTGTGGCGGTACCCATGTATCTAATACAAGCCATGTAGGTCTTTTCAAGATCGTATCGGAGAGCGGCGTCGCTGCAGGCGTACGTCGTATTGAGGCTCTCACAGGCGATAATGCAAGAAACTATTTCAACAACGTTGAGGCAGGCCTTAACGAAGCTGCCAAGGCACTTAAGACCAATCCTTCGGATATGGTGGCACAGATCAAAAAGCTCCAGGAGGAACTCAAGGCCTTAAGGTCCGAGAACGAGTCCTTAAAGAGCAAGGAAGCTCAGGCAGCTCTCGGCGACGTAATGGATCAGGTTAAGGAAGTAAAGGGAGTCAAGCTCCTTGCTACAGCAGTAAAGGGCGTAGATATGAACGGACTTCGCGACCTTGGTGATCAGATGAAGGGCAAGCTCGGCGAGGGCGTCGTTGTTCTTATCTCTGAAGCAGACGGCAAGGTCAACCTTGTCACCATGGCAACTGACGGAGCAATGGCAAAGGGAGCCCACGCAGGCAACCTTGTCAAGGCTATCGCACCAAAGGTTGGCGGTGGCGGCGGCGGACGTCCCAATATGGCCCAGGCCGGTGGCAAGAATCCGGCAGGTATAGCAGATGCTCTCAAAGAGGCAGAGACAGTACTTGCGGGCCAGATCAAATAATTTGATAAAAAACTTCTTGACGGCTATTGTTTTTGTGATATAATTATTGATGTTATGTGAGCTATATGGCTCAAAGCATAGCAAATAACCCAATCAGTCATGTACTTGAAGGGACTGAAGGGAGGGTAAGAGTAGAGATGTCAACTGTAGTAGTAAAAGAAAACGAGACTTTGGATAGCGCACTGCGTCGTTTTAAGAGAAGTTGCGCAAAGGCTGGTATCCAGCAGGAGATCCGTAAGAGAGAGCACTACGAGAAGCCTAGCGTAAGACGCAAGAAGAAGTCTGAAGCAGCAAGAAAGCGCAAATATAACTAAATCAAAGAAGGTCCCCGGCTGATTTCAGTCGGGGATTTTTTGTTGCAAAGGACTGGCAAACAGTCGGCTGCCTTTAAACAGATTCATTTCTGCATGAGTTTTGACCTTTATATCTTACATATGCTAAAATACATCTTGTTGTTTTTTGAATCTGATTTGAAAGACTGTTCTTATTATGATTATATTGTTGATTATTGTACTTGTTATAGCCGCTCTGGCACTGGTTGTATGGCATGATATCCATAATTTCGTAGTTAGAAAGTATGAGATCAGAACAGATAAGCTTGTTGGTGACCTGACCATGGTTCTTCTTGCCGATCTTCACGGATATTCCTATGGCAGTAACAATGACAGGCTTATAGATGCTATTGATAAGATCAGACCCGACGCGGTACTGTGTGCCGGTGATATGTTTACTGCAAGAGAGATAAAGGGGAAGGTTCACACCGAGCAGGGTGAGGCACTTCTAAAGAATCTTGCATCAAGATATCCTGTGTATATGGCAAGCGGCAATCACGAGGAGAAGAGCAAGGCTTATTCTAAGGAATTCGGTAATCTCTTTGAGAGATACAGGCAGACTCTTAAGAGAGCCGGAGTTGTCTATCTTGAGAATGAGTCAGTTTATATGACGCTGCCAGGAACTTCGGACCGGGACAGCGCTCAAGGCATTGACAGGGTGAGGATAACAGGACTTGAGCTTGACCTGTCCTATTTCAGGAAAATGGTAAAAAGAGAGATGAGCGCTGATGTTCTCCCGGGACTTCTTGGAGAGCTGAAGGGCTCTGACAGGGATGCCTTCAATATACTTATTGCCCATAACCCCCAGTATTTCAAAGAATATTCAGAATGGGGCGCTGACCTTACGGTGTCAGGGCATGTTCACGGCGGAATAGTAAGGCTTCCTTTTTTTGGAGGCGTTATTTCCCCTGCGATAGTTCTTTTCCCGAGATACGACGGCGGAAAGTTTGTAAAAGACGGCAGGTATATGATACTGTCGAGAGGTCTGGGAACCCATACCATTCATTTCAGGCTGTTCAATCCAGCGGAAGTCTCGGTTATAAAGATCAAGGGAGTTAAAGATGTCACTTGAAGTCAAACTGCAGGTGTTTGAAGGCCCTCTGGACCTTCTGATGCATCTGATAGAGAAAAATCAGATAGATATATATGATATTCCGATTGTGACCATCACAGAGCAGTACATGGAGTACATTAATGCCATGCAGAAAGAGGACATGGAGGTTACTTCGGAATTTCTTGTGATGGCTGCGACCCTCATGAACATAAAGTGCAAGATGCTCCTTCCCAAGGAAGTCAATGAGGAAGGCGAGGAAGAGGATCCAAGAGCAGAACTTGTCGAGAAGCTCCTTGAGTACAAGATGTACAAGTACATGGCTTTTGAACTCAGGGACAGGCAGATGGACGCAGACCTTCAGTGGTTCAGGCAGAAGAATCTCCCCAAGGAAGTCAGGGAGTACGAGCTTCCTGTGGACTTTGAGGACCTTATAGGAGACACAACTTTAGTCAAACTCAACGAAATATTCCAGGAACTTCTTAAGAGGCAGGAGGACAAGGTCGATCCCATAAGAAGTAAGTTTGGAAATATCGAGAAGGAAGAGATCGATATGGACGCCAAGACCCTGTATATCAGGGCATATATCCGTGAACACAAGAGATTCAGCTTCAGAAGTCTCCTGGAAAAGCAGTCAAGTAAGACAGAGATTATCGTCACATTCCTTGTAATGCTCGAGGAGATGAAGCTGGGCGAGATAGAGATCGAGCAGGATGAGACATTCGGAGATATCATTATAACTTCAAGAAAGGCCGGTTGAAGATGACCAGAGAAGAAGGAGCGGGAATTGTCGAGGCAATTCTTTTTACCATGGGTGACTCAGTGGAGCTTTCAGCGCTTGCTAAGGCCATGGACACTGATGTGAAACATGTAAAAGACTATGTGAAGGTTTTAAAAGAAAAGTATGAGAGCAAAAACAGCGGAATAGGACTCCTTGAACTTGAGAAGTCCGTTCAGCTCTGTACCAAAAAGGAGATGTACGAGTATCTTGTCAGGATAGCCAAGGCACCCAAAAAGCCGGTTCTTACGGACTCTCTTATGGAAACGCTGTCGATAATTGCATACAAACAGCCCATAACAAGGCTTGAAGTTGAGAAGATAAGAGGAGTCAACAGCGACCATGCTGTGAACAGACTTGTGGAGTTCGGGCTGGTACAGGAACTTGGAAGGCTGGATGCTCCGGGGCGTCCTTTGCTGTTCGGCACAACAGAAGAATTTCTCAGGAGCTTTGGCGTCAAATCTCTTGAGGAACTGCCTGTTATAGGCACCGTACAGGTCGAGGAGTTTAAGGCGCAGGCAGAAGAAGAGGTAAACCTCAAGCTCGATATTTAAGAACAGGGACAGAATGCGAATTATTTGGCATTCTGCCCTTTTTTTTGAGTATTTTTGTGGTATACTATAACGTGACTAAAAATTGCAATATTTGCATACCAATATACTAACGGAGGTAAAGAAATGAGTAGTTCTTCACAAGCGAGTCAAAGAATCAATGCTTTGCTCGATGAAAACAGTTTCGTTGAAATCGGCGCTCTTGTGACCGCAAGAAACACAGATTTCAATCTGAAACAGGAAGAGACACCATCTGACGGCGTGGTGACCGGCTATGGTGTGATC
This sequence comes from uncultured Butyrivibrio sp., assembly GCA_946546925.1. Taxonomy (GTDB): domain Bacteria; phylum Bacillota; class Clostridia; order Lachnospirales; family Lachnospiraceae; genus Butyrivibrio. The sequence goes on along the minus strand of CAMNOS010000111.1, from coordinate 2,477 downwards.
GACGGTAATCTGGTTTATGTATACAGCCAGGATGCGTCAGTTCTTGGCGGATCAATTGGTGAGATGCATGCCAGGAAGATTGTTCGCCTGTATGAACTTGCAATCAAGACCGGATCACCTGTGATTGGCCTTATCGATTCAGCAGGTCTGCGTCTTCAGGAGAGCACAGATGCCCTCAATGCGTTCGGAGAAATCTATCTTAAGCAGGTGGAGGCATCAGGAGTTGTTCCTCAGATTACTGCAGTCTTTGGTTCATGTGGTGGGGGACTTGCTCTGATTCCTGCTATCACGGACTTCACATTCATGGAGTCTGAGAAGGCTCATCTTTTTGTTAACTCACCCAATGTTCTTGAGGGCAACTACAAGGAGAAGCTTGACACATCAAGTGCCAGGTGGCAGTCAGAGGAGGCAGGCAATGTAGATGTTGTCGCTTCTGAGGATGAGATATATGCTCAGATCAGAGAGCTTGTTTCACTTCTTCCTTCCAACAACGAAGACTCTGACAACTTCATTGAATGCACAGATGATCTCAACAGAGCATGCGAGAATCTTGACGGCGCAGCAGCAGATCCCGCTCTTATCGCCGGACAGATCTCAGATAGCGGCGTGTTCTTTGAGACTAAGAGAAACTATGCAAAAGAGATGGTTACAGGCTTCATAAAACTCAACGGCGCTACAGTCGGTCTTGTGGGCAACCGCACAGTCATCTTCGATGAGAACGGCAAAGAGGCAGAGAAGTTTGATGACAGACTCACTGCTCATGCATGCAATAAAGCAGCAGAATTCGTAAGCTTCTGTGATGCTTTTGATATTCCTGTTCTCACATTTACCAACGCATCAGGATTCGGTGCAAGCAAGTGCGACGAGAGACATGTGGCCAAGGCTGCAGGCAAGCTTGTATATGCTCTTGCCAATGCAACAGTTCCCAAGGTCAATGTCGTTACAGGCAAGGCATTTGGAAGCGCTTATGTTGTTATGAACTCTAAGGCTCTCGGTGCTGATGTTACTATCAGCTGGCCTGATTCACAGATCGGAACAATGGATGCAGATCACGCAGCCAGGATTCTTTGCGACGGCAAGGATGCTGAGACAGTTTCCAAGACTGCTGCAGAGTATACAAAGCTTCAGAACAATGTAAAGAGTGCCGCAGCAAGAGGTTATGTTGATGAGATAGTAGAGCCCGCTGATACCAGAAAGTATGTTATAGGGGCTTTCGAGATGCTTTTTACCAAGAGAGATGAGCGTCCTGCCAAGAAACACGGCACAGTTTAATGAAGGGAGCACTCAGAATGAAAACAAAAATATTTGTTTTGGGAGTGATGATCTGTTCTCTTCTGGGACTGACGGCATGTGGGAGCGAAACCGCAACCAAGTCGCTGGACGGTAGCAGATATTACCCCGAGTTATTCACTCAGGATTCCATTTCTAATTTTGCGACATACCTTGAGGACGAGGTTTATGAAAAGTGGTATCTGAATGGAATCACACCTGAGAACTTTGAAGAAAAGACATATTTTAATCTTGCCATGAAGTTCAATAACCAGACAGGTGACCTTTCTTTTGACGACGATTATTACAATGTCAACAAGTCGGGTTATGATAGCTGGTACAAGGCAATAGGTGACATTGGTTACAACTCACTTGAGACACTTCAGTCAGATGTCAATGTCACAGATGTTCAGTATGAACTTAATGATGAAGGAGTTCTGGTTGTTGATGCAACTGTACAGGGAACCAAACATTCAGCACTTATGAAAGTTTATCTTGGGAATGACTTTAATCCCACAGATATCGGTATAACTGTTAACAGGTCAACAGGAGAGAAACTTGAAAATGCCGGACTTAACACCCTTCTTGGAATGGGAATGGCATTTGCGATCCTTATCATTATTTCTTTGATCATTTCTCTTTTCCCTATGCTCTTTGGCGGAAACAGGAAAAAGAAGGAGAGCGATCAGGAGATTGCCCAGAAGGCAATTGAGAATGCAACAGCACAGATTGCAGAAGCAGAAGATCTTGCAGATGACGCTGAGCTTGTGGCTGTAATTGCAGCAGCTATCGCAGCCTATGAGGGCAGCGCATCAACAGAAGGATTCCAGGTAAGATCCATCAGAAAAGTTAATACAAATTGGAAAAAGAACAGATAAGCTATTCGTCGAAAGGAGACAAAATGAAGAATTATACTATAACCGTTAACGGAAACGTATATGATGTAACAGTAGAGGAAGGCGCAGGCACAGGCGCAGCTCCCGCAAGAGCTGCAGCTCCGGCACCCAAGGCACCCGCAGCACCTGTTAAGAAGGCAAGTGCAGGCGCAGGATCAGTTAAGATCGAGGCTGGTGCAGCAGGAAAGGTGCTCAGAATCGATTCTTCCGTAGGCCAGGCAGTTAAGAAGGGCGACGCAGTTGTAACCCTTGAGTCAATGAAGATGGAGATCCCTATGGTTGCTCCTTCAGACGGAACAGTTGCAAGCATTG
>CAMNOS010000110.1 GCA_946546925.1 uncultured Butyrivibrio sp. | reverse complement strand
GTATATCTTCGCATAATCAACTTCGAAGCTTTGACTCATGCTTTATTCTTCAACCTCCTTTCCCCGCAGAAATGATACCGCGTAGTTTGATGAATAAACTGGGAATAAAAAGCGGAACAATGCCCGCCACCAGGTTGAACACCGGCACAACAATCGCCAGTATCACCCACAGAAGCTGAAGAAGGGTCCTGTACCTGTAGCTTACGCCCATGGTCTGTCGGGCCTTAGTCTCGTCCTCCGTAGATGCAACCTTTTGCACAGTCATGGCCATCCAGAAAAAGTTTCCGACAGCAACCAAAAAGCCGCCGATGCCTCCTAAGATGACTCTATGATCAAATGGCACCGCAAGACTAAATGGCGCGTCCTGCGGAATTACCATGTGCAATACAAAAAACACTGCAAACATTATCAGAACACCTATGCCGGTTCCGATAGCGATTTTCCCCGTTTCCGTCTTAACAGCCGGCTGAATTTTCATACACTTACAATCTCCCCAATCAAATTTATAGATGTTTACTTATGTAAACCTCGTCCGGATTCCTCTTCAATTTCTTTTTCTCCTCTTTGTGGACTACTGACAGATATACCTTGTAGGCAGTTGTCATAGATGCTCCAAGCCCCAGAATGAAACCCGGTATGTAAACCCAGACCCCGATGCCGAGGCGGGTATTAAGCAGATAACAGGCGACGATGCACATAAGGAGCGGCATAAGAAGCGATAAGCCCAGCTGACCTACCATTGCGAACTGACCAATTAATTTGGATACGCTTCTGACTTCCATGTTTTCGCAGACTGCTCCTTTCATAAGGCTTTCTGCGGTCCTGCTGCCCCGGGCAGCGCCGCAAGCCCATATTTGTGCATACTAAACAAGTATAACACTATAATAATACACTTTTTAGGTGCTTTTCTCAACTAAAGTTAGACAATTCTCTTCTTTTGCATGTTTTGTCAAAAAAAGCCACAATCCGCTCTCCATGTGGGGTTTGCGGCCTGTGGCCTTTTCTTTATAAAGAATTTATCATTTTTTCGACTATATTTTCTTTGGGCATATACGGGAGCTATCATTTAATCGATTACTAATACAGCTATTCTATGCATCTCGTTGTGTTCAACCCCTGGTCAACCTCTATGCATTCCATGTAAGATAGCTCTTTACATCGTCATCTTCGGGTGCTATCCTATTTAGGTAACATTCTCGTACACATAGAGGTATCATGGCGATTCGCCAATTATCCCTATAAAAATTTACAGCATTTAGATTACATAATGATATTTATGGCAGCGCGTTATACCTGCGATAACTCTTATCACTCTGACACTCTTTTATTTTCAGTACCTCTGTGTGTATTGAGCGTTACGTAAAAAACGAAACACTCAAGGAGGACTTCTATGCAGGAAGAAAGAGAACAGAACTATCTACAAAATGAACAGCTCAATAATTCTCAGACTGCTGACAGCGGCGGAAAGATGATTTTTGAAAATGCTGTGCTATGCTCTCAATTACTAAGCGGATATGTTGACATGGCGGAGCTGAAGACAGTAAGACCAGAGGATATAGAAGATGTTACTGAGAGGTTCATTCCGATGTTTACAGAGCAGCGGGATGCAGACGTCATTAAGAAAGTGCATTTGCCCGGGAACAAGGAGATTTTCGTAGCTCTGATTGAACACAAGTCGAGGGTAGACTATAATGTATGTATGCAGATACTGCGCTATATGGTCTATATCTGGGAGGATTTTGAAAAGGAACAGAACAGGCTTACACCAGGCGTGTCTCACACCAAGGCTTTCATGTATCCGCCCATTCTGCCGATTGTTTATTACGAAGGAAGCTCGGAATGGACTGCAGCGCAACAGTTTGCGGACAGGATTGTTTTGAATGATGTATTCATGGACTATATTCCTGACTTTAAGTATTACCTGATCTGTCTTGATGAACATGACAACGAATCTCTCATCGATAAGAATGATGAGCTTTCATTTGTCATGTTGCTCAACAAGATAAAGAGTGCCGATGAATTCAAAGCTTTAAGCCTTCCATCCGGATATATGGAAACTCTTTTCCACAACTCTCCAGAAGATGTACTTAAGGTGATTGCTCGAGTAATCGCAGTAATACTAAGGAAGCAGAACATTCCCGAGAATGACATACAGAACCTCGTTGACAGGATCGAAAGGAGGCAGAATATGGGACTTTTTGATGAATGGCAAGGATTTGATGTTCAGGAAGAAAGAAGGAATGGCGAAGAGATAAAACTCATTAAGCTAGTATGCAAAAAGATTCACAAGAAAAAAACGCCTCATGAGATTGCAGAAGAATTAGATGAAGACGATGTGAACCACATTCAGGAGATCTACGACATCGCGCTAAAGTATGCTCCCGACTATGATCCTGAAAAGATCTACAATGAACTTGTAAAAGAAAAAGAACTCGTAAACAATTGAAAGTTCTATAGCTACAAACAGCCGAAGGCATGCGCCTCCGGCTGTTTCTGCATTAATTTATCCCCCTTCAGTTAAAAGACTTTTTTACAATCTTGAACTTCACTGCCTTGGTGCCGCCAATCTCGCCTCTTCCTCTGATGGTCACTGTTCCGGTACCAACCTTTACATTATTGGTAAATCCAACAATGTCATACTCATCTTCTGTGAGACTGACTTTATTCAATACCACAGAAATGATCTGATCCTTGCCAAATTCAATCTCCGCCCCGGTGTAGTGCTGGTCCCTCACCTTGACAGTAGCCTTGGAGATGTCTGACTTCATTATCTTGTAGGCCCCTGTAATGGTACCGCTGTAACCATTGATACCCGTAACCAGAACCTCAACAATTGATCCTGCAGGAAGAATATCTTTGGCCTGAATCTCATCGCCTTTTGCTCTGGGATACAGAGTTCCTGTCTTATCACCGGCGAGAGTCACTTTCGTATACTCTCCGTATCTGTATACAATCTTTTTGTCATAATCCTTACCGGCTGCAAGCTTAGCCCCGGCCGCATATGGGTCTGTAACCGTCACGGCTGATGTATAGGCTTTGGCCTTTGAAGCATACATCCTGTCAGGAATACTGATATCCATAAGACTTAGATCCTGAGGCATTATCTCGAATTGAAGGTTCTCAAACTTACCAGTGAAGTTGCCCTTTCCTTTGATGCTGATTGTCGGAAGCTTCTTTGTCGCTGCAGTAGTGACAGCCTTATTATTGGAGTATGTCAAAGTGAAGTCTTTTCCACTTTCAAGCTGACAGCCCTTGAAAGTAATGATAACCTCCGGCTTACTTCCATTCTTTGCAAAAGGTACAGACTCATCATAGTCAATATCAAGCAGTCCCTCATCATCTTTTGCAAAACTATAGGCCGTTATCTTGAACTTTCTGGTTACGGTTCCGGTATACCGACCCATTCCGGCAAACGTAATAGTTGCTGTTCCGGCTTTATAATTGTTCTTGTAGGAAACCGTATAATCCTCTCCCTTCATGAGATTGGACTTTGTTCCTGTCTTGGGATCCGTGTAGGTCAGGATCGCACTTCCGCTGTCGGTGTTGTCTTCGGCAGCGCCTGCAGGTATTATATCTTCTGCTTCATACGGATAGCTTGATTCGATTCCGGAGATAGTTGCAGATCTGATAGCAACTCCGGTTATCTTAAATGTCTTTTTAATCGATCCCGTGTAGCCACCTGCGCCCACGAAAGTAACCGTGGCAGTTCCTGCATTTATATTGTTCTCGTATTCAGCAGTGTAATCCATCCCGTAAACAAGTGTGTAGCTTCCATTCTTAAAGACCACTCCATCCTGTTCTAGCTCATTCCCATCCGCATAGTCGAAGCGGGAAACAAATCCTGACATCTTTGCCTTCGTCAGCGGTGTTCCTGAAATAGTGAAAGATTCAGTTCTCTCTCCGGAATAATCGCCCATTCCGATGATCGTGAACTCAACTTTTCCAACACTTGCACAGTCCTCTGGCCACTCAATGGTGTAGTCAGTGCCCTCTACGAGTTGCTTCTTCTTGTAAGTCAGAATCACATCGGGATAGATATCCTCTCCGGTGTATGGCTGAGCCTTTATACTCTTCAGCGTAGCTTTTGAAATCAGCACTGCCTCAGTAATGTGGAAAAGAACTGTTCTCTCACCGCAGTAGTTGCCTCTTCCCGTTACCGTAACGACATATTCTCCGGGCTCTGTGCAGCCCACATCTGCCTGTCCGGCTTCGTTAGTCCAGCTTACACTGTAGTCCGTCTTGGCTGAGAGCTTAACACCATCCCTGTAAAGAACCGGTTCCGGCTTTTGCGCCTTACCGCTGTATGCAGCAAAAACATCGCTGCAGCTGTATTCTTCTCCGGTTATGTCCAGAGGAGTAATCTTAAAGTTTGCAGAATAGCTTCCTGTGTAGCTTCCAAGCCCCGAAACAGTTACTGTTGCAGTTCCCGCATTAACGTTGTTCTTGTATGACAGCTTATAATCAGTCTTTTCAGTAAGAAGTTTCTTGTAGTCATAGACTCTGAGTTCCTGCGTTACTGCCTTTCCGGTGTAAACTAAGTCTACTATGCCGGCAACCCATAAGCCTCTCGGAATGCGCTGCTCAAGCGTTAATGACGGATCCTCCGAAATGGGGATATCGGATTCAAGGACATCTCCAATATCCTGAGGATTGCTCGGATTATCGGGATTTTCCGGAGTATCAGGGTTTTCAGGATCATCAGGGGTATCCGGCTGTACCTTGACTGCAAGTACCACTGTCAGTACATCACTGTTCACATAGCCCTGTTTGATTGCAATGGCCTTAATGGTCATGTCTCTGTCAATTACTATCGGCAGTTCATAGCGCGTGCTGTGCTCGTCAGGCTCCGTTCCGTCTGTAGTGTAGTAAATTTCCGCATCTATTGTCTGCGAAGTCAATGTCAGCCTGGTACCTTTAGGCACAGCGATAAGACTTGGGATATCAGACTCAGGAGTTTCTGCCTTCTGGCGCAGTCTCCACGAAGCCACAATAGTCATATCCTGCGTTACTTCCTGACCAAACTCATATGGTTCACCATTAAAGAGCCACGCCTGGAATTCATAGCCTTCCCTCGACGGTGTCTCCGGGATCTGTAATTTACCGCCCTCTTCAACTTCGTAAGACCGACGGTTCTTGAAGCCATCATCAAGTACTACCAGGAAGGTTTTCTTAACCGCAAGAGTCCTGAAGGCTGCAGAAGCAGCGATACCATGCTCTCTGGTCTCGCTCTCTGCCTCTCTTTGATAGAACGTGTATTCAGTATCTGAATCAAGCCCATCGAAGAAATAATCTGAAGTGAAGTTTATCCCGTCAATACTGTACTCATAACCATCTTTGGGCTCCAGTTCCACATAATAATGTGTTATCACCCGAGCCATGGGAGCTTCAGACTCCCTTCCCGGAAGCTTTCCGGTCATAATCACCGCGCCTTCCGAACTGTCACTGGCATGCCAGTACTTGGATTCAGCAACTCTCTGATAGAAGGTGTAGGCCTTAGCAGGTTCAAGGTTTGTAAACACATTGGAAGTCTGCCACCCGCCATCATTCATTCTGTACTCATTGCCGACAGTATCTTTCAGTGTAATGGTAGTGTCAGTGACACTCTCGGCCTCAGGCGCCGCAGGTGTAGCTGCCTTATAAACCAGATATTCCAATTTAAGGCTCTTATCCGCTGCCGCATACTTATCTATCGCAGAATCTGCATAGCCATAGACCGTCAGGTCGCTGTCTCCAAAGAATGCGTCCTTCCCAATGGAAGTAACATTTCTTCCTATAGTAAGCTTTATAAGTCCAAAGCAGTTAGCAAAAGTCCTGCTTCCGATAGCTGTAACATCTTCGGGAATGCTGACTGTAGTAAGACCTTCACACCCGAAGAACAGAGAGTCAGCAAAACTCTTCACCCCGTTTTTCTCTCCAAATACAAAGCTCTTCATACTGCTGCAGCCACTGAAAGCAGCTTCTCCAAGGACTGATGTTGCCCTCCCAAGTGTAATGCTGTCAACCATTCTGCAGTTGTAAAACGCTTCTCTATCAATAGTAATGGTATCCCTGTAAACAAAGACGTCTCCATCCATGCCCTCCGGGCATCTGATGAGTCTGTTATCCATATAAAGAATACCATCCCTTGACTGATACAAGCCTCCTGCCTCTGCATTTATCGCCTTAAGGCCGGAACCTCCATCGACAAATCCATAGCCGATTTCTGCCACGTCTGCGGGTATAGTCAGTTCTTTTATCACTCTGTCGCCGAAGAATGCATATCGTCCAATGGTCTTAAGGTCAGCAGGCAGTTCAATGTTCTGAAGATAAGTGCATCCGGCAAAAGAGCTGTCACCGATGGCGGTCACTGCATCTGGAAGACTTACATAATAAAGATTTTCAGAATTCATGAAGCATCTGTCCGGGATCTCTGTCACCTTGGAGTTTGAAAGGTCAATTCTGTTCAGAGATCCGCAGCCTGAAAAGACTGCCTCTCCGAGAGTCTTTATGTTGGTTCCAAGTTCGATCCTCTCAAGGGATGAACAATTGTAAAAAGCTCTTTTGCCTATGGAAGCAACAGTATCAGGGATGATCACCTGCATAATGTCATCGTTAAACGCAAAGGCATACTCACCAACCGCAGTTACTGTCTCCCCGTTAATTGATGCAGGTACCGACACATAGGTCCTGCTCCCCTTGTAGGCGGTTATGGTAACTGTATTGTTTACGGAGGTAAACTCAAAGGCATCATCCTCGATATTGGCATCGATCCTCCTCCACTTTGCATAGAGGGTCATGTCTCTTCCTGGCGTCACATCCTTATCGAAGTTCCACTTGCGGGTCAGGGCAACGTCAGTGCACCAACCCTGAAAGACATTGTTGTCCTTGACGGGAGTCAGAGCCATTGCAATCCTGCTGCCTTTTGCGTAGTACCTTGTCCCTACTGGAGATCCTCCGTTGGAATCAAATACTACTGAATACTTCTTTTCTTTAAAGCTAATGCCATGACTGGCTGCATAGTCAGCTACAGCAGAGTCACTGTCCGCAATTATAGTCAGCCCCGTGTGAAATGCTCCGTCTTCAATAGAAACTACACAAGAAGGAACAGTCACAGACTCAATAGTCGTAGCCACGAAAGCTCCTGCTGCAATTCCGGCCACTTCATAGTCATCAATGGTTTCCGGGATGACATAGTCAGCAGCTTCCTTAACCACTTCTGTGATTATCGCTTCATCGCCTTCGAGAGTGTATGCAAATGTGCATGCCCATTCCGCCTCAAGTGTGATGTCCCTCTGAGGCATCCTGTCCTTAGCAAAATTCCAGATTCTCGATTCTTCATCCTCTCTGATGATCCAGTTGGCCAGGCGATAGGTCTTCTTTTCGATCGTGTCAAGCACAGCTTTCAGGTTGTCTGAAACCAGATTTCCCGCTTTTACGCGATAGCTTATAGTCTTTCCTTCGTCATAGGAGAAAGTGAGGTTGTAGCGGTTATAGTCAACAGCCTCCCTTTCAACAAAGGCATCGATCAGCTCATTGCCAACAGGACCATACACCTGAACCTTAGCAGAGTTCCAGAATACAAAGTTTCCGAAGGTCGTAGCTGTGGATGGAAGTGTAACTCTCTTAAGAACAGAGCAGCTTGAGAAGGCCATATCTCCTATCTCAGTAAGCCCTTCACAGCACTCGATGCTCTGCAGAATGCTGCCTGCAAAAGCATATGGCTTTATTGTCCTCACCGATTCCGGAACCACATAACTTGTTGCTCCCTTTTTGCATGGATAGCAGATGAGTTCCGTCTTATCTTTATTGAAAAGTATTCCATCCTCTGATGTGAAGAACCTGTTAGCAGCAGAAACGGTAAAGCGGGTTATCTCCGGAGACTCCCTGAAGCAGTTTTCTGCAATTTCTTCTACTGAGGCGGGAATGCTGATTCCCACTACATCCTCATCATAGGCAAATGCCATATCCCCCAGCTTTTTGACAGGAAATCTCTCTATCCTGTCAGGAATGATCACATATCTGCCCGTTCCCACATAGCCTGTGATTGTGACAGAGCCGCCTGTCACTTCATAAGTAAAGTCGTCTACAATACTCTCGTTGGCAATCCAACCGGCATAGAGCGTTATTCCTTCTGCCGGTAGCTTGTCCCTGTCAAAGTCACAAGGCACGGTACAGGCTTCGTCAATGTACCAGGCGTCGAAGGTATGGCCTGTATATGCAGGAATCAAGGGCTTCTCTATGAGCTCACCTACTTTGCCAAGAACTTTCACGTCAGCATTACCATTGTTCTGAACATAGGTTATATTGGCAAAAGTTCCGTCAATGTCTTTGAAGGTGAGGTCATTGAGACGTGCAAATGCCTCGGCCTTGGAGCCAAAATGTCCGTAGACTACTGTTACTCCTGCACCGTTTTTATCCTTCTTGATCGGGATGTTTGAGATGTCAAGCTCATCCGCGTAGACAATAATTTCGTCAAGGTTCTTGCAGCCCGTGAAAGAAGTTGAATCGGTGGTTTTAACAGAGGCGGGGATTATGAGACGCTTTAGCGAGGTGCAACCTGAGAATGCGCTGCTTCCAATATTGGTTACTGTATCAGGATAGTCAATTACTTCTATTGAGCTCCAACGATAAAAAGCACCGTCAATAATTTTTGTGATCGGTCCCGTCAGTGTTACTTTCTTGAGCTTTGTATATTGGTTCTGACCATTAGAAGTGTTTGTTACAAAATCAAACAGATTACTCAGACCACTAGAGTTTCCTGAATTTGGCACGTCAGGTATGCTTATGCTCTCAATATTTGTACAGCCCGCTAGTGCATAATTATATCCGGTTGCCCCTAGCGGTATTGTTATCTCGGTCAGTCCGGTCATGTTCGCAAAAGCATAGTTTCCGATTGCAACTTTATTATCATGGAATGTTACACGGTTCACATTGCTGCACCCTATGAAACAGAATCCTCCTATAGAAGTCACACTGGCCGGGATATTTATGCTCGTTGCTCCCTTGCAGCCTTCAAATGCATGCTCTCCTATCTCACTGACATGTTCCGGAATATTCAGTGCTTTGAGCCCCGTGCAACCATAAAACGAGTAGTCTCCAATACTAGTTACTGTTTCAGGATAGTCAATTTCCTCTATTGAGCTCCAACGATAAAAAGCACTGCCAATAATTTTTGTGATCGGTCCCGTCAGTGTTACTTTCTTGAGCTTTGTATATTG
>CAMNOS010000109.1 GCA_946546925.1 uncultured Butyrivibrio sp. | reverse complement strand
CAGATGCTGCAGAGCATGTAGTCGTAAATATTCTCCGAGGAGTCCTCCATCTCAATGCCGTCCCTTGTAACTCCGGGAACGTCATATACCGCATGGATCACTACGATCAGATAGTTCTCTCCGTATATCAGGTTAGCAATAACCTTGTCATAAAATTCATCGAGAAGGGCATCGTCAGAGAGCTTGGAATTTCTCATTTTCATAAGAAAGTCCTGAGTTCCCCCCTCTTCTTCCTGGTCCATGGGAAACTCAAGACTTATCAGATTCTTACCAAAAGTTCCTGCCAGGGTGTGCTGGAAAATATCCAGATATTTGAACATCTCTTCATCGGGAATTGATCCGAAGGCCTTTCTGAAGGTCAGGCGCTTGTTCTTTTCATAATCCACGTAGCATCCGCAGATATTGTCTATAGTGCACCTGTCAGGTGTAAACTGCTTTTTGATCTCTTTTGTTTCTGCACTATTCATTTGTAAAAATTACTTCCCCTTATTCATAAATTTGTCGCATACATCCACTGCGAACTGCACCGGATATAACTGCACCATGATGGAGTCGATAAGATCACCTATCGTCATCCTGAATGCTATTTTAACAAATTTGTCATAGGTAGTGTCAAACATTTTTTCGAATACCTTAATGCTCTCTACATCGATCTGATTGACTATTGGGGTTGATATGTCCGTGGCAACAGCAAGCATCGAAGAAAGGCTTGTTGCACTGGTTCCCATCATCTGGTTCATGGCTTCGGAAGCTGCCGAGAGATGAAGCTCTGTTATATCACCGGAAGTATTGGTGCCATCTCCTCCCATCATAAGATCCGTCATAACCTTGACGTCATGTTCTTTGAGCACTAAAACGTTGTTGCCCTGAAGGCCTTTTACATAGTGTATCTGAACAAAGATGCAGGTCTTCTCATAATCATCGAGAGCCTCGCTTCTTTTGATAACCTTTACATTCGGAGTTGTGATGTCAACCTTCTTGTTGACCATCATACTGAGAGTCGTAGCGGAATTACCCATACTGATATTTGCAATTTCGCCCAAAATATCTATCTGTTCGTTAGTGAGCATAAAGTCTTCCAAGTCCTTCACCTCCATCTAAAGATAAATAACCATAATAATATTTTAGGCTAATCATCAGTTCTTTGTAAAGCAAGATTTACGGTTATAAGCAAAGCTTTATTCTTTTTTTAGATTGTATTAATTTGATTATTCTTTTTCTTTTGTGATTATTTAATAAAAATTCACTTGATTATTTGTGATTATTTTTGATTGAATCTGATTATCTATGATGCTACCATGTAATCAGGCTGGTAATAAAGGAGGCAAAATGCTCACTCATAAAAGACGTGATCTGATCGTTGAATACATTAATGAAAAGAATGCGGTCACCGTCCAGGAGCTTATGGATGAATTTGATGCTTCCGCCGCTACCATCAGACGAGACCTCTCGGTCCTCAACGACGAGAAGAAGATCTTAAAGGTATTCGGAGGCGCAACATCTATCGGTTCTCTGGATGTAACAACCGTGGAGCCGTCAGTTTCTGCCAAGGCGAAGCTGAACACCAGGGAGAAGGACGCAATCAGCAAATATGCTGCTTCTCTGATCATTGATGATGACTTTGTGTACATCGACTCGGGAACAACAACTCTTGAGATGATCAAGCACATAGAAAACACCAAGGCCAAGTACATCACCAATGGAATTGTTCATGCCAAGAAACTCCTTGAGAAGAACCTCAATACCATGATAATCGGTGGCAAATGCAAGGCATCCACTGAGGCGATCATCGGTCCCGACTGTATCGAAGGCATAAGGAAGTACCACTTTACCAAAGCATTTATGGGTACAAACGGCATCTCTATAACAGCAGGCTACACCACTCCCGATGTGGATGAAGCCCTGGTCAAAGAGGAGGCAGTCAGGCACTCATACATCTCCTACATCCTTGCGGATCACAGCAAGTTTGGCCAGATAAGCTCTGTCACTTTTGCAGACATAGGAAGCTGCTGCATAATCACTGACAGGGAAGCTCCTAAGAACTATAGCGCAAAAACAATCATTAAGGTTGTATAAGAGGGAGGCAAAATGATCTATACAGTCACTTTCAATCCTGCCATCGACTATGTAGTGCGCATGAGCTCAGAGCTCGCGCCGGGAATGACAAACCGTTCCGACTCCGAGGAGTGCTACTTTGGCGGTAAGGGAATCAACGTTTCAACTATCCTGCAGAATCTTGGGATAGAGAACACTGCTCTTGGATTTGTCGCCGGCTTCACCGGCAAGGCAATCGAGGAAAGCGTTCGCAAAAAAGGAATCCATGCAGATTTTGTAGAACTTCAAGAAGGCATATCAAGGATCAATGTCAAGATCAAGGGACAGGCCGAGACTGAGATAAATGCTCAGGGTCCAAGGATCCCGGAGGAAGCTCAGAAACAGCTCTTTGACAGGATCAATAAGCTTAAGGACGGAGACGTTCTGATCCTCGCGGGCAGTATTCCAAACTCACTTCCAAGTGATGTCTACGAGAGGATTATCGCCCTTGTCAATGACAGAAAGATAGAGGTCGTTGTGGATGCGACAAAGGATCTTTTAAAAAATGTCCTTAAATATCATCCATTCTTAATAAAGCCAAACAACCATGAACTTGGTGAGATGTTTGGCACAGTACTAAAAACTGATGACGAGCTTGAGGTTCATGCCAAGAAGCTCCAGGAACTGGGAGCCAGGAACGTTCTGATATCCATGGCCGGAGACGGCGCAATGCTCATCTCCGAAGACGGACAGAAGTTCAGGATCGGAGTTCCGAAGGGCAAGGTAAGAAACTCAGTCGGAGCCGGTGACTCAATGGTCGCTGGTTTCATCGCAGGTTACCACAAATACAAGAGTTATGAGGAAGCTCTTAAGATGGGAACCGCTGCAGGAAGCGCTACTGCCTTCTCAGACGATCTCGCCACAGGAGAAGCAATTCTTAATCTTTATCAAAGTCTTTAAGAGGAAGATTTGTTAAGGGGAAAAGAAAGGATACTAAAGAGGCAAAAAAGCCAAAAGGAGGGTCTATGAAAATCAAAGATTTACTTAAGAAGGAAGGCATCGCTCTCAATGTTGATGTCGCCGACCAGAACGCAGCAATCGACAAGCTTATCGAGCTGCACAACAAGGTTGGCAATTTATCAGATGCGAAGGCATTTAAGGAAGCCATTCTGGCAAGGGAGAACAAAGGCTCCACAGCCATCGGAATGGGCATTGCTGTTCCTCACGGCAAGTCCGCAGCAGTTAAGACTGCCGGCGTAAGTGCAATCACCATTCCTGCAGGAATCGATTACAAGTCACTTGACGGCAATCCCAGCAAGCTCTTTTTCATGATAGCTGCACCTGACACAGCAGCAGACACACACCTTGAAGTTCTCTCAAAGCTCATGACACTGCTCATGGACCAGAACTTTGCAAACAAGCTCATTGAAGCTAAGACACCCGATGAATTCATAAAGATCATCAACGAGAAGGAAGCAGAAAAGGATAAGGAAGAAGCTGCAAAGAAGGCAGCTGCCGCTCCTAAAGCTGCTGCTCCTGCTGCCAATAGTGGCGGCAAGCTTGTCGGCGTTACAGCCTGCCCTACAGGTATCGCACATACCTTCATGGCAGCTGAAGCTCTTGAGCTCAAGGCAAAAGAGATGGGAGTTTCCATCAAGGTAGAAAAAGACGGATCAGGCGGAGCAAAGGACATCCTCACAGATGCAGAGATCGCTGCTGCTGACGCAGTAATCGTTGCCTGCGACAAGAACATTGAGATGGGCAGATTTGATGGCAAGAAAGTCATCATCACTTCCACCAAGGAAGCCATCCACAATCCCAAGGCTCTCATCGACAAGGCAACCAGCGGTGACGCAACTGTTTACCATCACACAGGAACAGTTGCCAAGTCTGCAGACTCTGCAGCTAACGAGAGCGCAGGAAGAAAAGCATACAAGCACCTTATGAACGGTGTATCACATATGCTTCCTTTCGTTATCGGCGGTGGTATCCTTATAGCAATAGCATTCCTTTTAGATGATTATTCAATAGATCCAAGCAATTTTGGTTCCAATACGCCTGTTGCTGCATGGTTTAAGTCAATCGGCGGTGCTGCATTCGGCTTCATGCTTCCTATCCTGGCAGGTTTCATTGCACAGAGTATAGCTGACAGACCCGGTCTTGCAGTTGGTTTTGTAGGTGGATATCTCGCTTCCACAGGCGCAACCTTTGCTGCACCCGGCGGAGATGTTCCTTCAGCATTCCTCGGCGCTCTTGTAGCAGGTTTCCTGGGCGGCTACATTGTTCTCGGACTTCGCAAGATCTGCGACAAGCTTCCTGCAGCTCTTGAGGGAATCAAGCCCGTACTTATCTATCCGCTTGTTGGAACACTTCTTATCGGAATTGTTATGTGCCTCATCAACCCTATCGTTGGAGCACTTAACGCATGGATCGCAGGCGTACTTACAAACATGTCCAGCGGCTCTATCATCGCTCTCGGAGCTCTCCTTGGTGCTATGATGGCAACTGACATGGGTGGCCCTCTCAACAAGGCAGCTTACGCTTTTGGTCTTGCAAGCCTTGCTAACCAGAATGAGACAGGCTACATGATAATGGCAGCAATCATGGTTGGCGGAATGGTTCCTCCTATCGCCATTGCTCTTGCTACTATCTTCTTCAAGAACAAGTTCACAGAGGCCGAGAGAAAATCTGGTCCCGTTAACTTCATTATGGGTCTTAGCTTCATCACTGAGGGTGCTATCCCCTTCGCTGCAGCAGACCCCGCAAGAGTTATCCCTTCACTCCTTGTAGGTTCAGGAGTTGCCGGAGCTCTTTCAATGGCATTTAAGTGCACACTTATGGCACCTCACGGCGGAATCTTCGTATTCCCTGTTGTAGGTAACGTAGCTATGTATCTTGTAGCTCTTTTAATCGGTTCAGTAGTTGGATGTATCCTTCTTGGAATTCTCAAGAAGAACGCAGTAGAAGCTTAATTAAGAAAGGAAAAACACTATGGTATCACAGAAGATCACAGTAACCAATGAACAGGGAATGCACATGCGTCCCGCCAGCGTATTCAGTCAGGCTATGACTCCCTTTGCATCAGATGTAAAGATTCTTTTCAACGGAAACACTTACGACGCTAAGAGCGTAATGATGCTCATGAGCGCCTGCATCAAGTGCGGCGCTGAGATCGAAGTTCAGTGCGATGGCGCTGACGAGCAGGACGCACTCAAGAAGGCTATAGAACTCATCGAAGCAGGTCTTGGGGATTGACCTTGATCACCTGACGAGGTCTTGTCGAGTCTGGTGAGCAAGGTCGTTCTGGCGAGGGCTCTGCCCGAGAGCAGAACTTCATTTGTTCACCTGACGAGGTCTTGTCGAGTCTGGTGAGCAAGGTCGTTCTGGCGAGGGCTCTGCCCGAGAGCAGAACTACCAATCAATATGCAAAATGTAAAAAGGGGTAATTATCATGTATGTAGGCATTCCCGCGTCACGCGGAATCGGTATTGGAAGCATCTGCGTCATAGCAGAACACGAACTGAAATATGACGCTGCCAAGGTGGAGGACATCGAGAGCGAACAGAAACGCTTTCAGGACGCCATCGACAAGTTCAAAGAAGAAACCGCAGCAATGGCTGAGGATATCAGGAAGCGAATCGGTCCCAAGGAGGCCGAGATCTTAGAGGGTCATCTTGTTATGATCTCCGACCCTTCTATGTCAGGTGAAATGACCAAGATGATCGCCACCGGACAATGCGCCGAAGCCGCAGTGGAAGCCGTGTGCGATATGTTCATCGGCATGTTTTCCAAAATGGATGACGACATGATGAGACAGCGCGCATCCGACATAAGTGACGTCAAGGTTAGCCTTCTTAAGATTCTCCTTGGAATCGAAGATATTGACATCAGCAAAGTTGCACCTGGAACGGTCCTTGTAGCCAAGGATCTGACCCCATCAATGACATCTCAGATCGTCAAGGAAAATGTTGCAGGTATCATAACTGAAGTTGGCGGCAAAACTTCCCACTCTGCTATCCTGGCTAGGGCGCTGGAAATCCCCGCCGTACTCTCCGTCCCTGACATAACCACTCTTGTAAAAGACAAAGACACTGCAATAGTGGACGGAACAGAGGGAACAGTTTACATCAATCCTGAGGGAGACATTCTTTCACAGTACATAATAAAGCGCGAGGAGTTCATCAAAAAGCAGTCTGAGCTCGCCGCATTCAAGGGAAAAGAGACAGTAACCGCCGACGGAATAAGCCTTGAGCTTTTCTGCAACATCGGTACCCCCAAGGATGCCAAAAAGGCTGTAGAATGTGACGGCGAAGGAGTAGGTCTTTTCCGCTCTGAATTCCTGTTCATGGATAACACCAGGATGCCTTCGGAGGATGAGCAGTTTGCCGCATACAAGGAAGCTGCAGAAACACTCGGTGGCAAGGCAGTTATCATCAGGACTCTTGATGTAGGCGGAGACAAGGATATCCCTTATCTCAACATCAAAAAAGAGGAGAATCCTTTCCTTGGATATCGTGCAGTCAGATACTGCCTCGGCAACAGGGACAGCTATATGATCCAGCTGCGCGCAATAGTTCGTGCAAGTGCCTTCGGCAAGGTCAAGATCATGGTTCCCCTTGTCACCTGCGTGGAAGAGATCCGTGCAGTAAAAGAAATGGTTGAAGAGATAAAGAAGGACTTCGATGCAAACGGTGTTGCTTATGACAAGGACATCGAAGTTGGATGCATGATTGAAACTCCTTCAGCTTCACTCATAGCAGACCTTCTTGCAAAAGAAGCTGATTTCTTCTCTATTGGCACCAACGACCTGACACAGTATACCATGAGTGTGGACAGAGGAAATGCCGATGTAGCATACCTCTACTCCACTTTCCAGCCATCGGTTCTCCGCTCAATAAAGCACATCATAGAGAGCGGCGTAAAGGCAGGAATACCTGTTGGAATGTGCGGTGAGGCAGCTGCCGATCCTCTGATGATACCGCTTCTCATCTCCTTCGGTCTGAATGAATTCAGTGTGAACCCGGTTCTGGTTCTCTCTGCAAGATGTATTATCTCCAAGTGGAGCAAGGCAGAAGCCGATGCCCTCACCGAAAAGGTAATGGCTCTGGATACCGAAAGTGAAATAGTTAAACTTCTTAAAGCAGAAGCAAAAGAATAAATCATATCAGAAAAGCCCCGGGAGTCACTTTCCCGGGGCTTTCAGATTGCAGAAAAATCAATTTATGTTCACTTGCGCATACTCTGAAGCATCTCTATAGCAGTCTGAGGTCTGGGCTCTTCCTTGCCGATATGCTCATACTTATTGAGAAGTCTTGCTCTCATATCTTCGGGATGGTTGTAGAGTTGATCCATTATTCTGTCAAAAGCCTGTTTCCATTCGCCCATGTTGTACCTCCTTTAAAAACAATTTACATAACCGTCAGCGAGTCTAATCATAAATGATTCTGATTTTTATATCAATGACGAAAGTGCTAAAAAATTGTAAAAAAACTGTAATTAATTCTCCATATCAGAAATATCAGGAGCCGCTGACTCAGATTGAGTTTGCGGCTCCTGTCTTATGTTCTATGTATATTTTTTACATGTCTGGAGCTTATCAGGCTGCTGCCTTGTCTTTTACATTCTGGAAAAGACCTGTCTTCTTGATAACCAGTATGGTGCATACCATAAGGATAAGACCGATCGGAAGGCAGATAAACCAGTTTCTGATAAAGCCGGCAAGTATGTATGCTACTACCGATACAGCTGCTGCAGTAAGCGCATATGGCAGCTGAGTTGACACGTGACTTATGTGTTTGCACTGCGCTCCTGCACTTGCCATTATTGTGGTATCGGAAATGGGTGAACAGTGATCTCCGCACACAGCACCTGCCATGCAGGCAGAAATTGCAATAATCATGAGCTCATTGCCCATATCTGAACCAAATACGTTGACAACGATAGGTATCAGAATTCCAAAAGTTCCCCAGCTTGTACCGGTTGCAAATGCAAGGAATGCTCCTACAATGAATACAAAAGCAGGAAGTAAGCTCATAAGAGCTGTGTTGTCTGCAATTCCTTCAACAACTCCTGCAACAAAAGTTGCAGCTCCAAGAGAGTCTGTCATGGCCTTCAGAGTCCATGCAAATGTGAGGATCAGAATGGCCGGAACCATGCTCTTGAATCCTTCAGGAATGGCATTCATGCACTCACTAAAGCTCATGACTCTTGTAGCAAGATAGAAAATGATAGTGATGATCAGCGCAACAACAGAGCCGTATACAAGTCCTACTGAAGCGTCTGAATTTGAAAATGCATCGATAAAGCTCTCGCCCTCAAAGAATCCACCTGTATAGATCATGCCTATAATACAGCTTGCGATCAAAAGCACAATCGGAAGAACCAGGTGTATCACCTTGCCCTTTTGTGACACCGGAGGATGAGGCTGATCAACTGCACCCGGAATACTTGCCATATTCAGGTAGCTCTTATCGTAATCATCTGCATCCACGTTCACCTTGGCACTTAGCTCTGCCAGCTTCATTGGCCCAAAGTCAAAATCAGCAAATGTAAGTGTTAGCATCATTGCTATAGTCAGAAGAGCGTAGAAATTGTAAGGAATCGCTCTCACAAAAAGAGTAAGACCGTTTGCACCGTCAACAAATCCGGTAACCGCTGCGGCCCAGGAAGAAATCGGTGCAATGATACACACAGGAGCTGCTGTAGCATCAATTAAGTATGACAGCTTCTCTCTTGAAATCCTGTGCTTGTCAGTGAGCGGCATCATAACCGATCCAACTGTCAGACAGTTGAAATAATCATCGATAAAGATAAGAACACCCAGAAGTACAGTTGCAAGCTGAGCTCCTGCCTTAGTCTTGACATGCTCCACTGCCCACTTTCCAAAAGCTGCGGAACCGCCTGCCCTGTTCATCAGCATGACCATGCTTCCAAGGACTACGAGGAAGATCAGTATACCCACATTCCAGGAATCCGAAAGCTGAGCGATCATGCCATCAACAAACACGTGCTGTATGGTGCCCTCAGGACTAAATCCGGTAAAAAGCAATCCTCCCACCACAATTCCTATGAAAAGAGATGAGTAAACCTCTTTTGTAATAAGTGCCAGTGCAATGGCTATAAGCGGAGGCAGGAGTGACCAAAAGGTATCTACAAACATAAATGCCCTCCAATACTTTTTTCAATGGCTCCCGAACGTCAAAGACATCCGGGAGCCTTAACAACCCTTA
>CAMNOS010000108.1 GCA_946546925.1 uncultured Butyrivibrio sp. | reverse complement strand
CGGAGGTCTTTTGCAAGAGTGAGCTCTTCGGGAGTCGGGGGACTTGCTGTACCGACCGCATACATCAGTCTGTATGACGTGCTGAAAACTTTGCTTACATCATCTCTTACTTCAGGAGGTGCGAGAACCTCATAATCAGACAGAAGACCTCTGTCGCAGATGTTCTGACCTGACAGACGGATCAGATTCTTCTTAATAATATCTACATCCATGAGCAGCTGCTGCGTTGGAGAAGCAAGTATGTATCGCAGGTAACGGTAAAGTTTTGTGCCTGCAACAAGAAGAAGTGCAAGCAGTATGGCTGAAAGTGCAAAGGGCCAGAGAACCTTAAGTGCCAGAATAAAAGAATTGCCGGTTGCGCTTTCGGTGGAGATGTTTTCCGCAGGGCCATCATCAGTGCCGGCAGGTAAGGCTGCATTGGTAACAGAAGATGGGAGAGAAGGTTCTTTAGCAAGGGCTTTCCTGTGCCAGGAGTTCTCTGTGGGAGTGTAGTAGGCCGCAGTCGGCTCAAAGGGGATCCAGCCGGCACCATCGATGTAGGCCTCGGGCCAGGCGTGGGCACAGCTTCCGTTTACCCTATACTCATCTGCTTTTTCAAATGGAAAGGCATACCTGTATCCCGTCACAGCTCTTGCGGGGATCCCTGCAAGCCGAAGGAGCATCACCATTGAGGAAGTGTAGTGGACGCAGTATCCGCTTCCGGTATCAAAAAGAAATCTATTGGCGATATCAGAAAGCCCACGGGAAGTGCTCATATCAGAGCGTTTATCATAGCCACCCACTGCATCTGTTGAGTAGGTATACCTGCGCAGAAAGCTTTCGATAAATCTGCACTTGTCATATTCGTTTTTGGCCTCTCCGGTAAGTTCATCAGCCAGATTTTTAAGTTCGCTCCCCGCGCCTGATGTGTTAAGGTATTCTTTCCTTATGGACTCCTCCTGGCGGGACAGTTCACCGAGTGCTTTTTCGAATTCGCTTTTTGTAAGTACTTCTCCAAGATCAATGTTCCAGAGGTCCGAAGCGTAGGATAGAGCTGCCTCATAGCTGAAGCTATCCGTATTTTGTGAGGGAGCTTTTGCTGAGCGGAGCAGTTCTGTCAGATATGGAGAACCATAATCCACATCAAGGTAACGGGCATGCAGTCTGTACCCCTTCCTGTGCAATCTGCCTGAGGAGCCTGTAGTGACTTTTTCACCCCATTCGGTTAGGACAAACGTAGTGGAAGGGGCAATTTCGTCATGAGTATCAAGGTAGACGTACTCAAGATCGATTTCAGAGACATCGGAGAAAAGAGAAGCCTCCTCTGGGCTTATGCCACTCGCATATAAAAACCTCAGAAAGCGCACAAACTGCAGGGGATCAGCACCTTTCCCTCCGGCGAGATATAGGGTCCGCCGCATGTTTTCGACCTTTCCTGTCTCATCGTTTGTATAGGTGTGATAGGGAAGTTCATCGGTTTCCAGAAGAAGCTGCAATTTATCTGACCCGCTCAGCTTATCTCCGGTGGCGGAAAGAGAGCTGTAGCCGGCGCTGTAGCTGTCTCCAAAGGCTATTGAAAAGTAATAGCCGGCGTTATCAGCTGCTGTTTCAATTCCTGCGGCTATTTTTTCACCGGCGCGGACGACCGGGGACCAGTCAATGGGATCAGAACCCATTGGGATGAGCATTGAAAAGATGCCCAGACATAGGAAGAAGTGTATGGGAAAGGGTGATGAGTCTTTTGCGTGGAAAATGGATTCGAGTGCGGATAAGGTCAGGATCACAAGGCTGATGCAGAGCAGCTTTCCCAAAAGGATGTCTGAGGGAAAGCTTTCATTATAATAATACATAACAAGAACGATGATATCCAAAAGAAGCGGCAAGGTGACAAAGAACCTGCGTCTTTCGGGAATAATTCCGATAAAGAGCCTCAGTACGACACCGAAGATGATCGCGCTCCGCAGTTGCATAAAAAGGTCGACTCGCCATATCACTAAAAGAATTGCAAGAGGAGGGATAACTGAGAAAAGTTTTGATACTATTCCTGAAACCATGAGCTCAAACAGATGCTCGAGAATGCAGCAGGACAGAAAGACAAAGGTCACCAGGAGCGGGAAACGGCTGTCGGGAGCCGGATCAGAAGTACTATAATACAGCCGGTACACTTCCGACAAAAGAGCAGCAAAAGAAAAGGCAAGAAGGTGCCTTTTGGCCTCAACTGCAAATATCGATGAAATTCTGCCCATCCCCCGGGCGTTCGTTGATGGTAATCCATGTCTCGTAGTCATTTTGGGATTCCTTATGTGTTGAGATAAGATTCTGCAGCCCGGTGTATTCCGCATCTGAGGAATAGAATAATCCATCCGAGACTCTTTCGTAGAAATCTGTGAAGCTTCTTATTGAATCTATTTTAAGCTGCCTGATGCTGCCGGCGGGAAATGTAATGGTCACAGGGATTCCCTGATCGGCAAAATGTCTGGCAGCCGATACCACAAACTCAAGAAAGAAGTCACGGCTTTTTAAAAATTCGGTGTCCCATTCTCTCTCGGGAGTGTTTCTGGCGTTCATGATGATGGAAACGGTTCTCTTTTCCATTCTGTCGGGGATCCTGACCATGAGATCAGGCGTCCTTGCGGATACCTTCCAGTTTATTGAGGCGAGGCTGTCGCCTTTTGTGTAAGGCCGTAGGTCGTTTCCGGGAATGTCCTCAAACAGGCGGTAGCTCTTTTGTCCGGTGCTGTTCACGAGGTTTTCAAGATCAAGAGATTTGCCTGCGATGTCGGTTATTCGTGGCTTTACAAGAGCTCTGAATGAGTATGGGACAGCAAGGGTTATTTCAAATATGTGAAAGGGATCTGTAAAAGAAATATTCTCAACTCCAACGTCATAGGCCCCGGCAAAGAGGCAGTTGATGCTGGAGAAAAGTTCTTTTTTCTCATGAGCATCAAGAGAAATACGCGTTCCTGCGGGTATCTCATAGAGGCTGCAGCGCTCTTCGTAGATGCCGACTGTCATATCGTGTATGGGCAGTACACCGGCATTTTCAAAGGCGGCACGGTATTTATGGACTTCACCTTTGGTCAGCTTATGAACCTCAATTTCCTGATAGACCCTGAGGAACTTAAAACACGCGAAGATGTACAGGGCTGAAACCGGAAGCAGGAGCAGAAGGGCAGCCAGGGGCGCGTAAGCTACAGGGCCGCCATAAAAGCTTGCAAATACAATTCCTGCAACGAGCGCGGCAAGATAGATTAAGAGGTTTGCAGTCGTGAAAGTTATCTTCATTGCACTTTTATCTTTCCAAGAATGTCTCTTAAAAGGTCTTTGGCAGTGATTCGGCTGATACGTGCTTCGCTTGTGAGCACCAGCCTGTGAGGCAGGGACATTTCTGCGGCTGCGGCGATATCCTCAGGAATGCAGTAATCCCTGTCGGACAGATAACAGATGGCCTGGGCGCAGCGGATCATTGACAAAAGCGCTCTCGGAGATGCCCCTACCCGGATCTCGGCTCTGGTGCGGGTTGCATCAACAATTGCTGCAGCATAGGACAGGAGCTTATCGTGTATGGTAACGGCCTCCACTTCTTTTCTCATATCAAGGATATCCTTGCCGCTAAGGACGGATAACGTTTTCTCGTGAAGGCTGCCTTCAAGAAATCTCTTTGCCATATCCTCGGATGCGACTATCTCGGGATATCCCACTGAGAGCTTCATCATAAAGCGGTCAAGCTGCGATTCGGGAAGTGGATAGGTCCCTGCCATCTCTGATGGGTTCTGGGTTCCGACTACCATAAAGGGCTCGGGAACATCGTAAGAAACACCGTCAATCGTAACCTTGTGCTCCTCCATCACTTCGAGGAGAGCGGACTGTGTCTTGGGTGATGTGCGGTTAAGCTCGTCTGCAAGGACGATGTGGTTTAAAACAGGACCCGGCATTACAGAGAAAGTCCCGGTGTTCTTGTTGTAAACGGATATACCTGTTATGTCGGAGGGCATGGTGTCCGGTGTGCACTGGATCCTTGCAAAAGAAAGAGACAGAGAGTCGGCAAGTGCCTTGGCGAGAGTAGTCTTGCCGACACCCGGGACATCCTCAAGAAGAACATGGCCGCCTGACAGAAGCGCTATGATGATCTTGTCGATAACATCCCCCTTCCCGACGACTCTTTTCTCAATGTTGTCCTTTAATTTCTGAGCCCGCTCATTCATGATTGACGTCCTTTCGTAGATGGATAAATATGAAATTATTAAAAAATTATGAACTATTACTATTTATTATACTTTAAAACTGTGATATAATTCATCGAATTGTTGGGTGGGGGGATACTAACAATATGGTAATATAAGTATTTTTTATTGGAGAGTTAAGTTATGAATCGCTCTAACAGTGGCGCATCGTTTGATGTTGTACATGTCATAATGGACGTTTGTGTCCATGTCATATCTGCTATTATTGCCTTACAAATATGGGGCGACGGTCTCTACACCAGAGATCAGTGGAAGGCTTTTGCCACCATATATCTGATAGCACTTCTCATTTTCCTGCTCATGAACAGGGCGCTTTACATATATAATACTACTATTTTCTTCTATATTGACAGGATAATTAAGCGGGAGACGTTATCAATCCTCGTGGCTATGCTCTGTGCAGGGCTTCTTTTTGCGAATGTCTCAGGCCTCGATGTTGACCCCTCTTTGTTTTTTGGACTCTGCGGCGTGACCTATGTGGTGCTGATCCTTGAAATCCTGTTCTTTGAGAGAATACTGGACAGAATCATCACGCGAAAGCACATTCCGAGGGTTCTGTATGTCGGCAGCAAGGATTCTTATAACAAGTTCAGGTATTTCCTTCAAAAGACATCCATAATCATCAATGAAATAGGCTATATAAGCATTGAGGACAATGACAACTCCATAGAATATATAGGAAAGCTTTCCGACCTTGAGAATGTGATCAGGAAATACAATATCGATCAGGTATTCATACTTCAGAAGAGAGATATGGAGATCAAAAACCTGCAGAAGTATGTTGATATATGTATAGAGATGGGAATAACCTGCCGGATAGTCATTGATACTTTCAGAAGGAGAAAGGCATTTTCCTTTGTGAGCAGCGTTGGTACATATCCCGTCAGCACTTTCCACACTGTGACAATGAACAGCTTCGAAAGGTTGATTAAAAGAGTATTTGATATTTGCTTTTCGGTTGTAATTATCATCCTCACATCTCCGATAATGCTCATAACTGCGATCGCGATCAAACTGGATTCGAAAGGACCTGTAATCTTCAAGCAGGTGCGTGTCGGCAAGAATGGAAGGCACTTTAAGATATGGAAGTTCAGGAGCATGTATCAGAATGCCGATGAGATGAAATCCGAACTGATGGATTACAACACGGTTAAAGATGGCATGATGTTCAAAATGAAGGATGACCCGAGAGTTACCAGGGTTGGAAAGTTCATCAGAAAGACCAGCATCGATGAGCTTCCCCAGTTTTTTAACGTACTTGCGGGATCGATGAGCGTTGTGGGAACAAGACCACCGACGATTGATGAAGTCAGCAAGTACACTGCGAAGCAGTGGAGAAGAATCAGTATCAAGCCGGGAATCACAGGTATGTGGCAGACTAACGGAAGGAATTCGATCACGAATTTCAATGAAGTGGTCGAACTTGACACCAGATATATTGATGAGTGGAGCCTGTGGCTTGATGTAAAGATTATGTTAAAAACAGTTATTGAGGTATTTAGACACAAAAACGTTTATTGATCATAAAGGTTACATATCATGAAGATAGCAATGATAGGGCATAAGAGAATTCCGTCCAGGGAAGGTGGAATAGAGGTGGTTGTAGAGGAACTCTCCACCCGTCTTGTGCAGATGGGCCATTCGGTTACTGTCTACAACAGGAAAGGAAAACATGTTTCCGACAAGAACGCTGACCTGGATGCGCACAAACTTAAAACATACAAAGGAATAAGGATTGTTCATGTCCCGACTCCCAGTAACAAAGCGATGAATGCCATTGTGTATTCTTTTATCGCTACGCTTTTCGCGCTCGTAGGTAACTATGATGTGATACATTATCACGCAGAGGGGCCAAGCATGATGCTGATGATCCCACACTTCTTTGGGATAAGGACTATTGCGACCATACATGGTCTTGACTGGCAGAGATCCAAATGGGGAGGCCTGGCTACCAGGGTTCTTAAGTTCGGCGAGATGATCGCAGCCAGGTATGCTGATGAGGTGATTGTTCTTTCAACCAACGTCCAGCAGTACTTCAAGGATACTTATAACAGGGAGACCATATACATACCCAACGGTGTCAACAGGACTGAGTTCAGGGATCCGGACATAATTGCCAACAGGTTTGGGTTGGAAAAAGAAAAATATATCCTTTACCTTGGAAGACTTGTTCCGGAAAAAGGCGTAACATACCTTCTGGAGGCATTTTCCAAGGTTAAGACCGATATGAAGCTGGTCATCGCAGGCGGAACAAGCCACTCCGATGAGTACGTTGAGCAGATAAAAGAACTTGCAGCCAAGGATGACAGGGTTGTTATGACGGGCTTTGTTCAGGGAAATCTTCTGGCAGAGCTGTACAGTAACGCATATCTATATGTGCTTCCAAGCGATGTGGAGGGAATGCCAATAAGTCTTTTGGAGGCAATGAGCTATGGCAGAAAGATCCTGACAAGTAACATTCCTGAGAATGCGGAAGCCTGCGGCGAGTATGCCATGTACTTCAAGAAGTCAAGCGTAAGAGATCTGACCAAAAAGCTTAAGGACGCTATCGGTCAGCCTGAGCTCTTCCACACAATGGATGAGATAATGGATTACTGTTACACCCGCTTTGACTGGAACAAGGTAACGGGAGCCAGTGCAAGGCTTTACATCGATGCGATCCTGAACGTGGAGAGGATTGACAGGGTTTGATACAGAGGCAGTGGAAATGTATTGCTATGCAAAATGACTTTATAAGAAATTTTTGGGGTATATTTAAAAATGAGACTGCTGGCGTCGCGCAGAAGGACATTATTGCGCTGCTTGTGGTCGAGGCACTGGCGGTAGCGGCGCTTGTGATCGCCTTTCGAAAAAAAGGCAGGGTTACTGTTCGAAAAGTGCTGTATACCCTTGCTGTTCTGACATATACCTATATACTGCTTCAGATAACACTGTTCAGACGGGAACCCGGTTCCAGAGCGGGAATCGTACATCTTAAAATAATGCTGGGATTTGGCTTCAGGACAGGAAATCCATCCTGGATAATGGTATTCAGTCTTTTGAATATTTTACTGTTTGTTCCATTTGGAATCCTGATTTATCTGTTCTTTCGTAAGAGTAAAACCGGGTTTGCCATCTTTGCCACGACGCTTACGGGTCTTTTGATGAGCTCAGTTATCGAGTGCGCGCAGTTTCTTACCGGAAGGGGAATGTTTGAGGTGACAGATCTTGTCACCAATACTACAGGTGCACTTGTCGGGGCATTGGTTGCAGCTCTTTTGTATAAAAAAATTTTTAAGGCATTAAGGAAACAATCATGAAGATTTTGTTTGTAAACAAGTTTCTCTATCCCAACGGCGGATCAGAGACTTATATTTTTAAACTGGGTGAAGCACTCGTGGCAAAGGGCCATGAGGTTCAGTACTTTGGAATGGAGCATGAGGGCAGATGTGTCGGCAACAGGGTCGGTGCATATACCCAGGACATGGACTTCCACAATGCATCCAGGCTCACCAAGCTGACTTATCCGCTCAAGACCATCTATTCCACAGACGCGAGGAAGAAAATAAGGATGGTGCTTGATGATTTTCAGCCTGACGTGGTGCACCTTAATAACTTCAACTATCAGCTTACTCCTTCTGTGATCCTTGAGATAGTGGCGTGGAGAAAGGCGACAGGGCGCAGGTGCAGGATCGTCTACACGGCTCACGACTATCAGCTTGTGTGTCCGAACCATATGTGCAACAACCCGAATACCCGCAGAAACTGTGAGAAGTGTCTTACAGGCAGCTTTTTCAACTGCACAAAGGGCAAATGCATCCACGGAAGTACTGCCAAGAGCTTTATCGGGACGCTGGAGGCGAGCTTCTGGAAGCTCAACGGGGCATATAAATACATCGACAGTTTTATCTGCTGCAGCGAGTTTATGAAGACCAAGCTGGACACCAATCCTCTCTTTGCTAAAAAGACTGTGGCAATTCACAACTTTATAGACAGGATTCCGTGGGTTGATACACCCAAGGAAGATTATATTCTGTATTTCGGAAGATTCTCCGAGGAAAAGGGAATCAGAACTCTGGTAGAGGCAGCCAGAAGAATGCCGGAGGTGAACTTTGTTTTTGCAGGCAAAGGACCTTTGGAGAGCCTTGTGGACAGCGTCGGCAACATCAAGAACGTTGGCTTTAAGAGTGGAGAAGAGCTTTCGGACTTGATCCGAAAGGCACGCGCTTCTGTATACCCGTCAGAATGGTACGAGAACTGCCCCTTCTCTGTAATGGAGTCGCAGCTCTACGGCACACCTGTGATCGGAGCCGATATCGGAGGCATCCCGGAGCTTATTCAGGCTGGTAAAACCGGTCTTCTGTATAAGAGCGGTGATGTGGATGCTCTGTGCGACCAGATACACCTGTTGTGGCAGGATGACACCAGGGCAAGGCAGATGCATGAGGCCTGCAGAGACTTAAGCTTTGACACGATAGATGAGTATCTGGAGAAGCTTTTGAAGATATATGGCTAAGATGTCATTTGATACCGGGATTTAGAAGGCCTGATAATCGAGGTACTATATCTTGGGTTATTGATATATTATGGAATTTTTAGATATTGTTTATAAAGACTTATTGTGTATAATGATACAATTAATGTGCTTGTGAAGGCTTATCTGCGGGCACATTTTTCTATATTTACGGTATCCTGGCAGAGCAATTATTTCTGCCACAATATTTTTCCGCGTGTTTTTATACAAGGAGGAAAAAATATGCGCATAAAAAGGCTTCTGGCTGCCGGAGTTGCAGGAATGCTGGCGGTTGCTTCAGTCTGTACGAACAGTGTTCCGGTATACGCAACTGCTGAAGAGGATATTATTGAGTTTTCCGATTCTGATGAGCTTGTGACAGAAGATGCTGAAGAAGATGAGTTTACTGATGAGGAGCCTTCGGATGAGGCCACGGATGACTATGAAGAGGCCGAGCCCGAGGAAAAATTTGTTGAAGATGAGGTAGAGAGCGAGGTAGAGAGCGAGGATCTTCTTTTGCAGGGAAGCATGGAGGAAACCGCTGAGGAAGAGGAAGCAGAGGG
>CAMNOS010000107.1 GCA_946546925.1 uncultured Butyrivibrio sp. | reverse complement strand
AGGAGGCTCAGAAGTTTGAAGATACAAGAAGATTTCTGGAATATATAAAAGAAAAAACTGCTGAATCTGATAATGCAGTAAAACGAAAGCAGGAGGGCACTCCTAAAGAAAGGGTCAATCTTCTTACAATGCACGCATCCAAGGGGCTTGAGTTTGGGATTGTCTGGCTTGCGGACCTGAATGAGGGGATAATTCCCTCAAGGAGCGCAACTGATGCTGCAGGAACAGAAGAAGAGCGCCGAATGCTCTATGTCGCTATGACCAGGGCAAAGAGGGCGCTCATAATGTCGTATATTAATGGTAGTAAAGAAAACCCAATGCTTCCATCGAGGTTCTTAAGACCGATCAGGCAGCTTTGGGATGAACACTACAGTTAAAAGAAAGTCATACGTCTTCCGAACCGTCATCAGGAAGCTCAACAAGCTCGTCAAACTCTGCATCGTCAAGATACAGATCAAATGCTTCCGCAACCTTCTCATATTCCGCATCATCTGAAATGTAGCCAAGTTCAGGATCCTTGTCATCACCGTTCCAGATAAACTCATAGAACCAGACATTACCGTCATTGTTCTGTCCGTTCTCATCAAGGGGAAGAAGTACGATATAGTCTTTGTTTTCTACTGTCAGAACTATCATGATTGCACAGGTAACAACCTTGTTGTCGTCAAGCTCCACATCAACAGTGGTCTGCTCCCCATTTTCAATGCGGGTGTTCATTTCAGTGGCTATCCTGGAAAATTCCATTTGGTCCTCCTCAAAGTTGGTGTTTTAAGCATCTATATGGTCTTATTATAGCACAAGCGCGTTAAATAGAGTAAAATAGAATGATATAAGGATAACTGTTGTTGGAGCGTTTATGAAGATTGCTTTTATAGTGCCACATTTTCCGCCGCATATAGGCGGTGGTGAACAGCTCTATTTCGACGTATGCAAGGGACTTGTTCTTAGAGGTCACAATGTCCGGGTTGTTACAAGTTCATCCGGTGGTGTGTCAGGTTTCATGAATTATGATGGAATCGATGTCTGGTACTGCAACTGGAAGCTTGTCTTTGGACATCCCATTGTACGTATGAGAGATATTGAAGAACATGTAAGGTGGTGCGATATTGTTCACACCGCCATTTATTCAACTGCGCTCAAATCCATAAGTGCATCTGATAATGCCCATAGACCATGCGTTGTAACGATCCATGAGGTGATGGGTGACAAATGGTCCTTTTTTGAGGCCAATCCATTGAAAGCAGCCGCTTTCAGATTCTATGAAAACCTTATTTTAAAAAGAGCCCGGAATGTCCACGTTGTATCAGAAGCCACAAGTCGTGATTATGAAAAATACTGCCATAACCCCGGCAGAGTATTTATGATATACAATTTTCTTAACCTGCCTTCAGATGAGACTGTAAGGAGCGAAAATATAACCTTCAGAAGAGCATTTGGCCTTAAAGAAGACGAGAGGGGGATCCTTTACTTTGGCCGGCCTGCCGCAAACAAGGGAATATTTGTACTGATTGAGGCCATAAGGCTTTTGAGAGATTATCTGACGGGAAAAAACATATTCTTTTGCCTGATATTATCCCGGGATCCTAAAAAAGGAAGACAGAAAGTCTTAAAGCTTATTGACAGCTATGACCTTCAGGAATATGTAAGAATCATAGATTCACTGCCCAGGAGACGACTATTAAAAGTCCTGTCTGAGGCTGATCTGTGCGTGATACCATCCGTGACTGAAGGCTTTGGATATGCGGCTTGCGAAGCCTGTTATTACAAAAGACCTGTTATAAGCTCTGACGGAGGGTCTCTTGGGGAAGTGGTTTCGGGCAAAGCTGTCTTTTTTGAAAACAGGAACAGCATCGACTTAAAGGATAAGCTCTTTGACTATATAGAAAACGGAACTGATCATTTCGAGAACATTCCGGAAAAGGTGTTTGATAAGGACAGTATAATTGACTCATACATATCCATGTATGACAATCTTCTTGGAAATAACGGGGAGGAGCGGACATGCATGTGATAGATGGAGTCTTTTATACCAGGAAGGCAACGGGAATCCAGCGTTTTGCCTTAAATGTGGTAAAAGAGATGGACCACCTTGTGCCAAAGGGCACTATGCAGATTGTCGTTCCCGAGTACTGTGATGCAGAAATTGATTATGAGAATATTGAGGTCGTAAGATTCGGAAAACAGAAGAATGGCTATATCTGGGAGCAGACGGACCTTGCATGGTATCTTCTGAAAACCGGAGCAGACGGACTTTTTATAGAAAATGCTGCGCCTTTCTTTTGCAGGCGCGGGATTGTGGTACTTCACGACATCAGCTATAAGGTCAACCCGAAGTTCTTTTGCACAAGCCTCAGGGGCTGTTATGGAGATTTTGTATGCCGGTGCCTGTACCGTGTGATCATGGACAGCAGGATGAAGATAGTCACGGTATCAGATTTTTCCAAAAATGAAATCATCAGGGAGTATCACATAAATCCCGCAAGGATCACCGTTGCAGGAAACGGATGGCAGCACATGAACGAAATTGAAGAAGATAAACATGTGCTTGATAGCCTTGGCGTCATGGAAGGTCAGTATTATTTTGCTATGGCAACCAATGCTCCGAATAAGAATTTTAAATGGATCATCTCTGCCGCCAGAGCTTATGCAGCGGAAAAGTTTGTTATAGCAGGTAATCTTACTGAGGGCCTCCGAGATGTTGGGATAACTGATAATGTAATACCTGCAGGATACATAACGGATGAAGAGGCCAAGGCTCTCATGGCGCATTGCAAGGCATTTCTTTTCCCTACGTTTTATGAAGGCTTTGGAATACCGCCTCTTGAGGCTGTCGCCTGTGGAGCACGGAATATCATCGTTTCAGATACACCCTGTATGCATGAGATATATGGGAATGTGGCCGGCTATATCGATCCATATGATTACAGGAATATAATGCTTCCTGAAAGGCATATTGCAGAATTTGAGGTAAAAGAGCTTCTTTCAAAGTATTCATGGAAAAAGACTGCTGAGAGAATAGTGCAGCTTTTATGATAAAATATTTATGACGAAATTAAGTATTGTAGTTCCCTGTTACAAAGTTGATAAATACCTTTCCCGATGTCTGAACTCACTGATTGCTCAGACCCTGGATCAGATTGAGATCGTGTGCGTCAATGACGGATCTCCTGACAGATGCAGCAAGATCCTTAATGACTATGCTAAGACGCGCCCTGACTTATTTACCATCATCAATAAGGAAAACGAGGGCGTTTTGAAAGCAAGGCAGGACGGAATAGATGCTGCAAAGGGCGAATATATAGGGTTTGTTGATCCTGATGACTATGTGAGTCCTGACTTTGCAAAAAGCCTCTATGAAGCTGCGAAAGAACAAAATGCAGATATTGCGTGCTGCGGCTTCAGAAGAACAGACGGCAAAAAAATTTATTCAACGGAAATGACAGCATTTCCCTATAACGAGATAAAAATTGACGATGAACCGGGACTTCTGTTGGAAGTTAACTCCGCACTCTGGAATAAGATATTCAGGGCAGAACTATTGAAGAATCCAGAGAAACTGAGTGTAACACCCAAAGCTTTCACTGACATGCTCAGTCACCAGCTCATCCTTATGAACGCTGCCAAAATCGTATTTGTAAATAAGACTCTTATAAGTTACACAATAAGAGATGAGTCCATTATTACTTCGATCACACCGGAAATGGTTCATGATATATACAAAAGTATGAGTCAGGTCAGGAGTCTCTACGAGAAGAGGACGCCGCAACTTCTGGGCTACCTTGATGCATCGGCATTTCTTCACCTTGGAATATCACTGATGTACAGGTTGTCTTTTGGCAATGACCCGCTTACAGGAACGATTCGAAGGAACCGGGAATTTTTAAACAGATATTTCCCCGGGTGGCGGCATAATCAGTACATCAGTCTGAAATTTGTTTTGACACACAGAGGTGCCAACCTGAAGGTCTGTATAGTAAGTATATTTTATAAGCTTGGCCTGTTAAACGCATTTTTGTTTATATACAAATTTCTGGCAGATACTTTTAAGCGAGATATCAAGTGGTAAGGCGGTGCTGATGACTTATGCCGGAGCTTTTATTGATCTTACCTGCATACAATGAAGAACAGAATATCGGAAGTGTTATAGACAGTCTCAGGGAGAAATGCGCAAATGCTGACATTCTCGTGGTTGATGACGGATCAGCAGATGGGACATCTGAAGTATGCCAGAAAAAAGGCGTTTTAGTGGTCCGCCACGATGTAAATCTCGGACTGGCTTCAGGTGTAAGGACCGGCATGAAATATGCTCTTTTAAAGGGGTATCAGTATGCAATGCAATTCGATGCCGATGGACAGCATGATGAGACCAAAGTTGAAGAGATGCTTAAGACTGCAAGAGATGAAAACTGCGACATCGTTATAGGTTCGCGTTTCCTAAAAAAAGACAGACCGCCGTTTCTTAAATCCCTGGGCAAGGGGATGATCTCTTTTTGCATAAAACTTACGTGCGGGAAAAGGATTACAGATCCAACATCCGGAATGAGAGTTTATAACAGGGACGTAATAGAGAAGTTCGCGTTGTCGTCTCACTTTTCTCCTGAGCCGGACATGCTGGCTTTCATGATAAGAAAGGGAGCGAAGATCGTGGAAATTCCCGTGACAATGCGTAGCAGGAGAAGTGGCAGAAGCTATCTTGATCTGATAGAATCCGTTCGATACATGTTCAGAATGATCACTTCAATACTGATTGTTCAGTGGTTACGATAAGGAGGGGGAAATGCCTTTATCTTTGCGAATAATTCTAATGGTATCTTCGTTGCTGAGCCTGATATTTGTTGTAAGACGTCTTAAAAAAGTTCAGGTACAGCTCTATGACACGGTATTCTGGATCATGCTGGCTGTGATTTTCGTAGTTCTCAGCATTTTTCCGCAGATAGCAATATCTCTGGCCGGGCTTTTGGGTGTTCAGTCACCGGTTAACCTGGTGTATCTTATCATCATCTTCTTCCTTTTGGCGCACTGTTTCCTGCAATCACTCAGGTTTTCAAGGCTTGAGGATCAGTTTAAGACGCATGTGGGTGAGGATGCTCTTAAGAAAATGGATGATGACAAGGAGAACTGATTTTGACAGACAACATCCTCATTGACATAATCGTTCCGGTTTATAACGGTGGCAGATATATTCGAAAGTTTTGTGATATGTTCAGCCTGCAGTCTGATCCGAAGGTGCGTATCGTTTTTGTGGATGACGGGTCCACGGATGAGACACTGAGGATACTTCACAATATAGAATCAAGTGCCGAATTTCCAATGCGGGTGCTCCATCAGAATAATGGCGGCATCAGTAAGGCTGTAAACGCAGGAATAGATGCATCCAACGCGCAGTACCTTACCTTTTTTGATATAGACGATATCTGCTCAGCTGACTATGTGAGATCACTGACTGAATGTGCCGGGGACATGGAATTTGATGTGCTTGTGTTTAAGCGTAGGCTCCTCTACCACCCTTCGGAATCTGTTCCTGCCGGTCCTTTGGAAAAACCCGGTCTAATAGACAAGGAGGAGCTTCTCCGGGACGTCCTTTTTGATACTGCAAGATTTGGAAATATTCACAACATTCTGGTGAAAAGAGATTTCATAAACAGAAGCAAGCTGCGTCTGCCTGAAGGATATGCATACTATGAGGACTATGACTTTATGTACAGAACCTATGCAGCTGCAGAGAAGATACGGTTCCTGGACAAATGGCTGTACGGATATATTGTACGCAGTGAAGGATCTGTTATGAGCGCATACTCCCCGGAGAAGTTTAAGTGCATGGTGCTATTCAAAGATCTGGAGAAGACTCTTGAAAAGCAGGTGCCCCGGTTTGCACCCTTGTTTAAAAAATATGCTCTTCCGAGAATATACTGGTCGTTACTGTGGCAGACGGCTCTTGTTTCACCCTCATACAGATCATTTATGAGCTTTATCGATGAAACTGAGGCAGAAGAGTACTTGAAAAGGTTGAAGGGATTTCCTGAACAAAAGGTAACTCTTCTTACATCGCTATTCTTTTTTTCGAAGAGGCTCTATTACATAATTGCAAGAACCTTCGGTAAAAGATATACATCTCTGCGAACAGCTGATGAAGACACATTGCGTAAAGCGGCTGCTGTCTGTCCTAAGCCGGCAGAATAGAGGCATAAGATCAGATGGAATCAGAAACAGTAAGGCCCGCGCAGCCGGACCTTAAGAAAAACTACATATACAGGCTATCCTATGAGCTTATCTGCTTTGGTGTCCCTCTGATTACGACGCCGTATCTGTCAAGGGTTCTGGGGCCTGAGGGAGTTGGAACATACAGCTTTTCCTATTCAATAATTGCATGGCTCATTTTTGTTGTGCTCCTTGGAAACGCAGCCTATGGAACAAGAGAAATTGCTATGAGAAGAGATGACCCGGGTGAGTACTCAAGGGTTTTCTGGGAAATAGAACTTACAACGGTACTAAGCGGCTTATGCTGCCTGATATTGTGGACAACAGTTATAATCTTTGTTCCTCTTTACAGGATCTATTTCCTGGCGCTGACGCCTTACCTTATAGGAGAGATGCTGAACATAGCCTGGTTTTATATGGGACTTGAGAAAATGGGCGTGATCGTGGGTACATGTGGCCTTGTAAAACTACTCGGAGCAGTTTTCATCTTCCTTTTCATAAAAGACTCCGAGGATGTTGCCCTTTACTGCTTCATAAGCGCCATGACTGTAATGACAGCCAACCTCTCTCTGTGGTTTATTCTTCCGAAGTATCTGACCGGGATTCATATTGACAGAGGCAACATCCCGGGGCACTTCAGGAATACGCTTATTTACTTTGTTCCGGCAATCGCTACGGCTGCATATACCATACTTGACAAGACACTTATCGGCATCATCACAAGAGATCATATGCAGAATGGTTACTACGAGCAGGCTTCAAGGATAATAGTAGTGGCAAAAGGGTTCTCTTTTGTTGTACTGAATTCTGTAGTCTCGGCAAGGATGTCCTACCTCTTCGCCAATGACGGATCCGATAGGATCAGGGATGGGATCAGAAGATCCGTGGATGTTTGCATGCTTTTGGGGCTGGGATTCGTTTTTGGACTGATCGGCGTCAGCTACAGGCTTGTACCAGTATTTTTTGGTGCCGATTATGCACCTTCAGAACAACTGATATACTTTATGCTTCCGCTGATTCTTATTATGGGGATCAGCAACTGTCTTGATCAGCTCTATTATATTCCTGTCGGAAAAAGAAAAGAGAGCGTAAGGTACGTCATCGGAGGAACTTTGGTAAATCTTGTGCTGAATATATGCCTTATTCCCTTATGGGGTGCAAGAGGGGCCGCAATTGCCACGGTTTTATCGGAAAGCTTTATAGCGGTATTGTTTCTTATAAACTGCAATGGATTTCTTCGCCTTATGGATATATGGACCTGCGCCTATAAAAGGATTATCGCAGGACTGATCATGGCTGTGGCGGTAAGGATATTGGGAGTACTGCCAATAAATGAAATAGTTCTTTTGATACTGCAGATAGTGAGCGGAGCACTTATTTACATATCTGTCCTCTATGCTTTGGGAGATTCTTTCCTGAGAAAAATATTTTTGCGGAGAGCTATATGAAAAAGACAGACAGCAAAAAGAAAACAGCAATTATATTTATCGCCATTATTCTTATAATGGTCATGTCATTTTTCTTCAGGTTACTGGTAAATGTTAAGGTTGTCAGTAACATGGGAGACTATTATGTGGATCCTGAGACGGGAATGCCGTATCTGACTGAGATGGACTCCTATTACCACATGAGAATGACAAGAGATGTAGAGGAGCTTGGCCACGCTGGTGAAGATGTTTATGACGGCGAAATATGGGACACCCTGTCATATGCACCTTCAGGGAGAAGCGCCAGGGCGTATCAGCCTCTTATGTCCTGGATTGCAGTTCTGATACACAGAGTCTGCTCTTTATTTTCTGATGTAACCCTTGAGCAGATAGCTTATTGGATGGGTCCTGTAGTGTCTGCTCTTGTTGTTATTCCTGTATTCCTTCTTGCCTACAACATGCAGGGCATGGTGGCGGCAGTTATTGCAGGCGTGCTAGCTTCGATAAACTACGGCTACTTTGTTCATACGGTGCCGGGGTTCTTTGATACTGATATGGTCATAGCATGGGCATCCGGCTTTATGCTGTACTTTGGGTGCATGTTCATTGATGCTATAGGAAAAGATGATAATACGGAAAAAAGAAATATTACCGGAGCAGCTGTTTACTCTGTACTGTTTGCCGTCAGTGCATTTCTTTTGCTGAATTCCTGGTATGTATACTACATGTACTTCGGTCTTTTTGTGATTGCTGCAGTTGTATTTGTTGTTCTTAAGATTGTTCTTACTCCTAAAGAGAAGCGCAGATCAGAAGCAAAGAGCTGCATACCTCTGATTGTATTTTCCGTGATAATGAGCATTGTCATTGTTGTACTCAACCCCGAAGTGTTCCGGAATGCCTTAAGGAGCCTTACGTCTTTGTTTGTGTCAACCGGAAGAGGCGGAATCTTCCCCAATGCTTATGTATCGATTTCTGAGCTCAGAAAACCTGTCTTGGTGGCCGGAGGGATGTCAGGTCTTTTCCAGATGAAAGTTCTTTCGGGTAATGATATCGGGATCATCAATGCAGTTGGGGGGATTGTTCCGTTTCTGGCTGCTGTAGCTATGGTCGGATTGCTTGTCAGAGGTATCGTAAAAAAAGACTTTGATTTTAAGCAGATATTCCTTCTTACCTGGTTTTTGGTTACTGCGGTACTTGCTGTCAGGAGCTGGCGCTTTATGATGCTGTTTGCCATGCCGGTGGCTATACTTGCCGGAATCTTTACAGGCAGGATCTGCAAACTCATGAGCGATAATAAGATGATGGACTGGAAGATATTTGCCGGAATGATAGTTGCACTTATGCTGTTTCCGGCGATTTACGGTGCCTACAGATCTTCGGCAGATTCCATACCCAGTGTAAATCGCGGTATGGCTGAACCTCTCGTATATATTCGTAACAACACCCCTGAAAATACGGTAATTGCCAGCTGGTGGGACTATGGCTATTTCATTGAGGAAAAAGCGGCTCGCAGGACACTGTTTGACGGCGGCTCGCAGGATGGTAAAAGAGTTTACTGGGTTGCCAGGGCAATGGCAACAGAGGATTCCGTTCTCTCAGCCAATATTATCAAGATGCTCTCAAGAGGCGGTGATGGCGGAACGGAGCTGATGCTTGAGACATTTGGAGAAACAAAAGAGACACTGCA
>CAMNOS010000106.1 GCA_946546925.1 uncultured Butyrivibrio sp. | reverse complement strand
TCGGGGGTGTACCTGCCGGGGGCTTCGTAGATGATGAGGGGCTTCTCCACGGTCAGGCGGGGTCGTCCCCCGCGTGCACCCTCGATGAGGACCATGGTGGGCTCCTTGTCTGCGAAAGGGTAGACAAGCTGCATGCGCTTGGGCTCAAGCTTGTACTCATGCATCACCACCATGATCTCGGACAGCCTAAAGGGCCTGTGCACCATGTAGAACTTGCCTCCGCTCTTTAAGAGCCTGGCTGCTGCCTTAACCACGTCCTCCAGATCGCACAGTACCTCATGCCTGGCAATTGCCTTTGGTGAGTCCGGGTTCTGGAGGCCGTGCCCTCCGATCATATAGGGCGGATTTGATGTAACAACGTCAAAAGAGGCAGCGTCAAAAATCTGCCCTGCCTCCTTAATATCGCCCTGTACTATTTTCACTTTTGAATCAAGGTCATTGAGCCTGACGCTCCGCATCGCCATGTCGGCGCTGTCTGCCTGTATCTCCAGCCCCACAAGTTCCGATGCCTTCGTCTTGGCCGACATCAGTATCGGGATTATCCCGGTTCCGGTTCCCAGATCCAGAACCCTTCCTCCCTCAGGGGCAGAGGCAAATCCGGACAAAAGAACCGCGTCCATCCCAAAACAGAACCTCTCAGGATCCTGAATTATCTTAAGGCTGTTTCTCTGGAGATCGTCAAGCCGTTCTGTGGGCTTAAGATCAATTGTCCCCAAGCTTGGATTTTCCTTCTTTCTTCTCAATCTTCTCAAGCTTCTCCAGCTCTTTTATGTCTGCATCTTCCTGAGAATTCTTCTTACCGTTCTTTTTCTTCTGCTTCTTCTTAATAGATTCAAGTTCTTCGAGCCTGTACTCGTGAACCTCTTTCTCATCGTCCACATCCACAAGGATCTTCACAGTCTGCCTGAGGATATTGACACTTGAAACCTCTCCGGAAAGGCCGTCCTTGGCGGTACAGAAATCACCGACTCCCGGCATCTTGCGGTTGAGCTCCTCGTACACATCCTCCTCATTCTTGAGACAGCACATAAGTCTGCCGCAGACACCCGATATCTTGGTCGGGTTCAGGGAAAGGCTCTGCTCCTTGGCCATCTTGATGGATACGGGCACAAAGTCAGACAGATATGAGTGGCAGCAAAGCGGTCTTCCGCAGATGCCGTAACCGCCGATTATCTTGGTCTCATCCCTGACGCCTATCTGCCTGAGCTCTATCCTTGTCTTGAACACTGCTGCCAGATCCTTGACCAGTTCTCTGAAATCGATCCTTCCGTCTGCAGTAAAGTAAAAAAGTATCTTGTTGTTGTCAAATGTGTACTCTGCGTCGATGAGCTTCATCTCAAGGTTATGCTTTCTGATCTTCTCAATACAGATCCTGAAAGCCTCTTTTTCTTTTTCTTTGTTGGTCCTCTCCTGCTCATCATCCTTGGCATTGGCGGTTCGAAGCACTGTCTTTAAAGGCTTTACAACCTTCTCATCCTCGATCTCCTGGATGCCTGATACCACAGTCCCGTACTCAATTCCGCGGGCTGTCTCCACGATGACGTGATCGCCCTTTTTCACGGTATATTTTCCCGGTGAAAAGAAATATATCTTGCCGGCAGTTCTGAATCTGACGCCGATAACTTTTGTCATAAATTCTCCTTAATGCTCAGGAACATCAGTTCCAGAGCCAAATCCATATTAACATTGGATGAAATCCGCTTTTTGGCGGTATCCATCGCCTCAAGAATGCAGTTAATCCCTTCATAGCTGCACTTCCTGGTAACACTACTAATATACGATACCTTGTCAGTGAAAATCAAGTGACTATCACTCTGTGTGGACTTGAAGACCAGGAAATCCCTGAAGAGAAAGTAAAGGATGTCCATGAAGTCCTCATACTGCCCCATGTCCACGCCCTTCTTGGAGCTTTTGGCATCCTCTTCTGCCGGCTCAAGCAGCACATGGATCCTGTCCATGATCTCAGCTGTGTTCAGGTTCTGTACCCTACTAATAAGGTCTATCGTCTCGTTTTTAAGTTTCTCAAATCGCTCGTTGGATGAAAGCTCCAGCGCCTTGCCGATATTGCCGCGCGCAAATGCTGCTGAAAGCTCGGCTTTATAATCCACCACGCGGTATTTCTGCATAAGGAAGCTTTTGATGACATCATCCTTTACCGGTTTGGTTGGAAGGATGATACATCTGCTCAGAATGGTGGGAAGAAGTGCGTTGACATTGTTGGTCAGAATGATTATCACAATGTATGACGGCGGTTCCTCAAGAGTTTTTAAAAGAGCATTCTGCGCCTGCGCAGTCATCTTCTCCGCCTCAGGTAATATATAGATCTTGCGCGTCGACTCGTATGGTTTGATGACAACGTCGTCACACAGCTTTGATCTGATGTCGTCGACACCGATGCTGTTCTCTTTCTCGTGGGTAACTGTGATGATGTCGGGGTGCGAGCCTGACAGCGCCTTAATACAGGATGGGCACTCGTTGCAGGCTTCGATCATTCCTTCTTTTTCTGACCTCTTCTCACATAAAAGCGCCTTCGCAAATATTCCTGAGAGCAGTTTTTTCCCCGCTCCGCTCTCACCTGCGATTATATAGGCGTGAGACACCTTATCTGTTCTGAGGGCATACTGCATATGCTCCCTGATCTGTTCCTGACCGTAAATATCGGCAAAATCCGCCATCTGAACTCCCCTTAAGTAAATATGTCCAAGAGCAGTCCCTGTATCTGCCCTATCTTGGCTAGTATTCCAATGTGATCGGTCTCGTCCTTGACCAGCTCCTGTGCCAGTTCGTCAAGTTCCTTGTCTACCTGCCTGATTATGCCGTAAACTCTGTGGCGACCCTTCCTGTCCAGGAAATTCTCTCTAGAAAAAGCGTGCGACCTGGTCACGACCTCGTTCAAAAAAGCCTTGATGAGGATTCTGTACCTCTGCATATCCTTGATGTCATTCTTCTTGGATATCCTCTCTCCCTGCTGGATTATATCCTGCATCATGAGGTTCAGGCGCTCGGCCAGGTCCGTGTCCTGAAGCTTACTTGTAAGGACAAACTTAAAATCTCCGTTTGCTTCCTGGGCGGCTTCCGGCTGCGCCACCTGGGTAGGCTGGGTGATCTGGTTGATTTTAATATCCATAAGCTGCCCTGTCCTTTCTGGTCCTAATGAGTACCGCTTGCGGTACTAACCTTATTGCGACTCAACTTCCAGGATCCTGTCTCTGATATTACTGATACAGTCCCCAATCCTGCCGTTGTTGGCAAACCTTCTCGTTATACCGGCATCTGCGATCTTTTCCTCAGCAAAGTCCTCTTCGTCTGCAAGGAATCTCCTGCACATCTCATCATATCTGGGATTCTCCTGCTTCTCTTCCCTGTGCATGGCCCTCTGAAGTCTTATCTTCGCCTCCACATCAATAAGAAGGGGCACAACACTGTCTTTACCGAAGTAATCCCTTATGTAGCAGTAGGATTCCAGCGTTCCTATCACCAGATAGTCGCCTTTGGTAAGATCTATCTGACCGTCATCTGCAGTAAAATACCTCCATTCACCATAGTTGGTGTGGTAGGTCCTCTCTTCGATAATCCTGCCTGAAGCCTTGAGGTCCAGATATTCCTCTTCGGTCTTAAAGAAATACTGAACTCCGTCAGTTTCCCCTGACCGCTGCGGCCTTGTGGTATAGGGCACAACTTTCTTAAGGTGAAGATCTTCGTCCG
This sequence comes from uncultured Butyrivibrio sp., assembly GCA_946546925.1. Lineage (GTDB taxonomy): Bacteria > Bacillota > Clostridia > Lachnospirales > Lachnospiraceae > Butyrivibrio. The sequence continues at coordinate 5,703 of CAMNOS010000106.1, read as the reverse complement.
ATATTAAGTTCCTGTAGATCGTATCCTTCCCCGATGTGCTCTTTCCCATCAGAAGGAAAATCCTGCCCTTGCTCATCTCTTACCTGCCCAGTCAGATTTCTTCAACTCTTATCATATTGGTTCTTCCCGGGATTCCAAGGGGAACACCGGCAGTAAGAACCACCTTATCTCCGCTCTTTAAGTATCCAGCATTCTTGGCTGCGCTCAGAGCCTCACGGAAGAGCTCATCCGCCGTATCTTCCTGCCTGATGTGGAGCGGTGCAACACCGAACATCAGATTAGACTGTCTGCAGACAGTAGGATTGATGGTGCACGCGATAACAGGACAGTTTGGTTTGTACATGGAAACCATGCTGGCTGTAAAGCCAGACATCGTGACTGTCACTATTGCATCCGCATTGACCTCAGCTGCAATATTGCAGGTTGCATGAGAGATTGCCGTCGTATCGTCGCTCGGAGCGTAATCCCTCTTTTTAAGCCTTCCAACATAATCAATGTCCGCCTCGGTCCTCTCGGCGATCCTGGCCATTGTCTTAAGTGCTTCCACAGGATAATCTCCTGCAGCCGTCTCGCCGGAGAGCATGATGGCGGTAGTTCCGTCGTATATGGCGTTTGCCACATCCGTGCACTCAGCTCTTGTGGGCCTTGGATGATGGATCATCGAATCCAGCATCTGCGTTGCCGTTATTACATACTTTCCGGCAGCCTCCGCAAGTTTGATCATCTTCTTCTGAAGGACGGGTACTTCCTCAAAGGAAACCTCCACGCCCATGTCGCCCCTGGCGACCATGATTCCGTCAGCAACACCAAGAATGTCCTCAAGGTTATTGATGCCCTGGGTGCTCTCGATCTTGGCGATTATCTTCATGGGACTGTTCTTTTCTTTTAAGATCTCTCTGATGGCAAGAATGTCCTCTTTGGTTCTGGCAAAAGAAGCAGCTACAAAGTCAAATCCCTGCTCACACCCAAAGATTATGTCGCTCCTGTCCTGCTCGCTTAAGTAAGGCATACTGAGCTCCGCACCCGGTACATTCACGCCCTTTTTGTCTGAAATGGGCCCGCCATTGACTACTGTGCAGGCGATGTCGGTATCCGTCACGCTCTCCACGTGCAGCTCTATAAGACCATCGTCAAGAAGAATGGTCATACCCGGCTTACAGTCACTTGTAAGCTCTTTATAAGTGATGGAGACCTCTTTGTCAGTTCCCTTTATCTCTCTTGATGTGAGAGTAAAGCTCTGCCCGGCCTTGAGTTCGCACTTTCCGTTCTCAAAGTCCTTAAGCCTGATCTCCGGTCCTTTTGTATCAAGCATGGTCGCTACAGGAAGATCCAGTTCATCCCTTAGCTTTCTAATCCTCTCAAATTTCCTTCTGTGCTCATCATGCGAGCCATGGGAAAAATTGAATCTTGCCACATTCATTCCGGCAAGCATCAGCTCTTTTAACTTCTCCTCGCTCTCGCTTGCGGGACCTATTGTACATATTATCTTTGTTTTACGCATATTATCTCTCTCCTACCAACTATTATACCCTCATTGGCACCATTTTCGGAAGTTACAATGCCCTGAAGGTTCCTTCCTTCTTCAATATATTTTTTAATCTGCCGAAGTATCTTTTCATCGATCACTTCTCCCGGTACAAGTATCGGAATGCCCGGGGGATAAAGATTGACGAATTCTCCGGAAATGCGACCTATGGCATCATCGAGCTCCACCGGCTCTTTATCCATGTCCCAGGCCTTATATAGAGGCTCTTTTTCCTCAGGAAGGAAAAAGAGTTCATCATCCCTTTTATTATCCCGGGTCTCTGATGCCCTAAGCCTTCGGTCAATTGAGCACACTGCCTCTGTAAGCCTTCTGATACCTTCCTCGGTATCCCAGCCCGTTATTATCGCAAGGGCATGCCTGCCTCCTGCCATTTCAGCCTGCAGAGCATATTCCTCACGAAGTATATCATAAAGCTGCTGACCTGTCATTTCTTCAGATCCGCTGTAAATAAGCACCTTCGAGGGGTCCTCAAACTCACTGAGCGCAAGAATCCTGACCATCTCACAGTCTTTGGTCCCGTTCTCCAGGATTTTCCTGTACTCAAGGAGTCTTTTCACAAACTCTTCTCTGTTCTTGGAAAGCTCTCCTATGCACAGATCGATTGAAGCCATAAGAACGTAGGACGGGCTGCTGGACTGATATATCCTTAAGTATCTCTTTAACAGATCCCTGTCTGCAAGATCCCCTTTAATATGGATAAGACCTGTCTGCGTCATGGACGGAAGCGTCTTGTGAAGTGAGTGGATCACTATGTCAGCACCCTGCGCCACCGCATTTTCCGGCACTCCTTTGCCCATCCCGAAGTGAGCTCCGTGGGCTGCATCGACAATGAGCAGAACTCCCCTCTCATGGCATATCTGTGCTATCTTTTTTACGTCCGAGCATTTCCCCTCATAGGTTGGTGAAGTTATAAAAACAGCACTGATATCCTCTCTGCTTCCATCAAGAGCTGCTTTCACATCCTCTGCTCTGGTTTCGTCAAAGACATGGAGCCTGTCTATCATTCTTGCCGGCAGATAGCGTACTTTCAGCCTTCTCAGATATGCAGCGTGATAAAAAGACCTGTGACTTCCTCTTGATGCAAGGATCGTTCCGCCTTCCTTAACCGCTGCTGAAACCGCGCTGAGGACGCCAGCAGTACTTCCGTTTACAAGAAAAAAAGTCTCATCGGCGCCGTACAGACTGTTGGCTCTTTTTTCTGCCTCAAGTATTATGCCCTTTTCATCGTGGAGATTGTCGTATCCGTCAATTTCCGTTATATCACAACGAAAAGCACCCTTTAACGGGGTGCTTTCAAGGTTTCTCTTATGTCCCGGCATATGTAGCGGATACATGTCGCTGTCTGCCAGCTTACAAAGTTCCTGGTAAATATCAGGCATAATTAACTCTTATCTTACCCTTTCTGATCTTGAGTGTCTCAAGCGTGGATGCATACTTGTCAGCCATGCATACAACCCATGCTTCTCTGCACCTTGGGGGCTTAACTGTAAGCGGCCACATATGCTTTCTTATGATGTCCTTCTCTCTCTCAGAGAGGGCAAAGTCCCTGGTTGCATTTTTGAGGGCAATCCCCGGATGATAAAAGCCGTGGAGCTTGGGGTGAATGTTCCCGGGTGCCTCGCCGTCATGCCAGTCATAAAGGAAATAATCGTGAAGAAGCGCTCCCCTTATGAGTTCCCTCTCTCTTCCGCCTATTCCCATCTTCCGGTTCAGCTTGATGGCACAGAGTGCGACATGGATACAATGCTCGTACACAGTCACATTCCCATGCTGGATAAAACTCTTAAGCCTCAGATATTTATCTGAAGCAAGTATCTCACCGCCATGCAGTGTCAGCAGATTCTGATATTCCTTATCACACTCAAGCTCATTCAAAAATTCCGGATCAAATGCATTAGGATCGTAATCCTTCACATCCAGAAGCTTTTTGATGATCTCTTTTTCTTCCTGATCTAAATGATGCATCTATTTCTCCAACAAAAGCACATAATAACCAATATTACATCTTATTTCTTACTCATAATAACACAGAAAGCAAAAATATCTATAAAAATCATGAAAAAACCTGATAAATAATTTACCTGTCTGTTGTCAGAGCTTCATACTCATCAACAAGGGATTTGAAATATTCCAGTGCTTTTGCATATGTATCTTTGCTTAGCGGATCCACTCCGGCTTTACTCAAAAGATCCACAGGCGGCATTGAGCAACCAAGCTTTAGAAACTCTATGTACTTCTCGGCTGCACCCACCTCACCACTTTTGATCTTCTCAACGATTGATGCTGCATATGCTATGTCAGCCGCATACTGATAAACATAGTAGTTGTAGTAAAAATGCGGAATTGAAGCCCACCTGTACCTGTTCTCCGGGATAAATGTGACCGCATCTCCTCTGTATGTTTCCATCAGTTCCATCCACTTATCACTAAGGTCTTCTGCATCCAGAGATTCACCCGATTCCACTACTTTATACATATAGTCCTCAAACTCTGAATAAAAGGCCTGTGTAAAGAAAGTAGTTGCAAACATTTGTATAGCCTGCTCAAGATAGAATAACTTTTCGTCTGTATCGTTTGCATTTTCAAGCTTGTAATTGTAATAAAGAAGTTCGTTGGTAGTTGATGCTACTTCCTGGGTGAATACCGTTGGATTATTGTAGCACTTGGGCTGATACTCAGTCGAATACATATCGTAAACAGCATGCCCCACTTCATGTGCAATCGTACTTACATCATTAGGCTGGCCATTATAGTTGAACAATACCCAGGGAAGGTAGTCCTTAGAGATCTGGTTTTCAAATGCACCAGTGTTTTTGGTATCAGTTGGATAAACATCAATATGCCCGCTTCTTATCATTTTGCTAAAATGATCAATGTAGTCGTCTCCGAGAATCCCCAGCGCATCGATCACATCATCTACCCCATCATCATAATTGATCGCCTGAATGTAATAATCAGAAGCTGTAGCACCAATATGATAAATGTACTGATCTGTAACCCCGATAGCATCTGCATGCAGTTTTAAGTACCTCTGATATTCCGGTATCCCACTGTGTGCAGCCTCTATCAGCATGTCGAATACATCTTCATCCAGGTCGTAGTCATCCAGCGCAGCCTCAAGTGATGTGTCATATCCGTCAAGAAGCGATGATGCATAATACTGAGAACAGCACTCCTCCAAAAGGGCAGCAAAAGTATTGGCAAAAGACTGATATCTTTCTTCATAAGCCCTGTAGATCTTAAGCTTCATTTCATCGTTGTAATTGGGGTTATTCATCAGCATAGAAAATTCTTCGTCATTAAGCTCAACCGTTGCTCCGTTTGGCAGTTTGAAGGTACTGTACGGAAGTTCAACGCTGTCGAGTATATCAAAGATATCGCTGCTATATCCCATGCCCATGGAAAGCGTAGATAATATAAGGTCCTCATGCTCGGTAAATGGCTCATAGTCCGGGTCTGTAAATTTTCTCAGCCAGTATTCATCCCCCTCAAACAAAGGATCGGAAAAGATCTCTTCTCTCTTCTCAAGACTCAGCTCAAAGAGCTCTGGCTCAAAAAAAGCAGATCTTTCATTTTCATCCCTGGTCATGGCATCCATCTTGGCCAAAAGATTCTTAAAGACCGGATCTGTTGGATCAAGACTATTACCTAAATTGGCATACATCAGAAGCTTACTCTGAAGTCTTGTAAGCTCGGTAGAGTATTTAAAGTCAAAGTATTCTCGTAAAGCCTTCGCATTGTCGAGTGTTCCTCTGAAACTGTCATACTTCTCCAAAAGTTCCATCGCTTTATCATAGTCTGCCTGCCACTCATCGACACCTGAATAGACTGAGTCAAGATCCCATGTTACAGGATATTTACCCTCTTCTGTGGAATAAGGTATTACAATAGTATTCTCATTATTTTCTGATGGCTGCGGTACCGGAAGTTGAGCGTCTCTTCCGCATCCTACCAGCATCATCACTGTTGACAGTCCCAATGAGACACATTCAAAAAGTTTTCGGTTCATTTATTACCCCTCATATGATAAGTCTAAAAAAATTGTATCATATGTCCTTATACTAAAAAAATGCAAAAAAAAACCAGTGATATACACTGGATAAAAAAAGATGCCTAGAGTCGGAATCGAACCAACGACACGAGGATTTTCAGTCCTC
>CAMNOS010000105.1 GCA_946546925.1 uncultured Butyrivibrio sp. | reverse complement strand
TGACAGATAGAAGGCTGCTCCGAAGAAAGCAGCCCCGCAGATCCATATCAGAAAAGAAAAAGGGTTCCTCTTTTCATTCAGAAAAATCATTTAACAGGAACGCAGTGCCTGTCATTGATCTCACACACCTTCTGTACTCGTCTTCTGTATTTTTCCTCCATGAGCGGCTCTGTAGTCAGCCATGTCTTAACAATCTCCATAGCCATCAGTCCGCCTATGATCTTGGCACCAAGACACAGAACATTGGAATCGGTATGCTCTCTGGCAAGGGTAGCACACAGAGGGTCCTGACAGACTGCGGCGTAGCATCCGTTTATCTTGTTGGCGATAAGAGCGCTTCCGTATCCGACTCCATCGCAGAAGATTCCTCTGTCGCACTCACCTCTGGCAACAGCAAGTGCTGCAGGATAAACGAAATCCGACAGATCGCAGGATTTATCATCATATGTTCCAAAATCTTTTACTTCATGCCCCTGCGAAACAAGGTACGCCTTTATTTCCTCTTTCATCTGCGTTCCCGCATGATCATTAGCCATAGCAATTATCATAACTGTCACCTCCTGTGTAATAATTCTATATCAAAAACATTAACTGATTCTATTATATCTGCACTTTTACTTGGAATACAAACATCCACCAGATTACTTCCTTTATAAAAAAGCAGCAGACCGTTTTACTGATCTACTGCTAAGTATTCAAAGAAGTATTTTATTACTGCTTCTGAAGCTGCTTGGTGATATTAGCACGCTCATCCTCATCTGAAACGCCCATATTATTTAATGTTTCATCCAATGTCCACTTCATATTTGTCATAAGATTCTGAACTGTAATAATCTTATCTTCTGTCTTATAATCTTCAGCATACTTTTTTACTGATTCACACATAATATCACGTCCTTCCTCAGTCTCTTTGAAATGATGTACTCCATCAGCTAACTCTTTAAAATTCATACCTTCTGATGAGGTTGAACGGAAGTCAGCCATAAGTTTTCCAATTTCATCATTTCCCTTGTAATTACCATTTACATACACAATATGTGATCCATCATTCAGCGGCTCATCAGTTTCTGAGATAACTCTTTCCGCTCTATATATCGGTAACCCTTTACCAAACTTATCATGCTTATAGATAAATATTACATAAGAGTCTTTTAATATCTTGAACGGATCATTCTCCTTGAGCATTCTGGAATCCATAACTGCACTATGGAATCTGGCTCTTCGTACATGTGCCCCCTCAGAACTTCCCTGTACCTCAACATTGATTTCCTCTCCATTTTCATCAATGGCATGGACATCAAGCGTAATATCTCTTCCTCCAACAATCGGGCTACGCATCTCTTCCTGAGCTTCAACAGAAGTTACCCTGATATCTCTCTTCAAAATAATTCTCAGTATAAGTTCTGTTGCAGGAATATTCTTGTTAAACACAAGAGTCATAAGGTCATCATCAAAAAGTGTAAGGTCATCTATGATTTTACGTATCTTTTCATTATTCTGACCATTAGTCTTTTTATTTGTTTCTGACATACTGTTATTTGTTACTCCTCGCATTAATAATAGCATCATACCACACGCCATACAATTATCAAAGAGCTGATTTAATGCAATCTTTATATGTGCAAATTCACAATATACTGCAACAGAGATACTTGAGGTCGCAATTTGCGACCTCAAGATAAAAAGCACAATCATCTCTCCAGATAACTGTGCTTCCTCTGTGGTCTCTCTGAACATTCCTGTTCACGTTCCTTTTGGCGGATCTCATTGCCATGCTCACGCTCTTCATTGTACTTATTGAAACTAAGAGCTTCAGCAAAAGCAAGGTCATAGACTTCACCAGCCATCTTCTCCTGAATCGGCTCCTGTCCATCAACTATCCTGTCATTTTCCCGGTTTCATACACATCCATTTTGGTACCCTCGTACCGACACTGCACTTTCATTAATCTGCAGTTTTTTCTGCATATCACAAATTGACAATCCCGGTATAAGACCATTCTTTTTCATGACTGCAGACAGGGTCCCACCCGTATTAATGATAAGAATTCTTTTTCTCACTGTTTTTCTCCTTTGCAGAATCTATATACACCGTGTCTACCATCAGCGCAGTATGATTCCCACGCTTTGCCATATCAATCCATCCGCTTCTGAACTTGATTATACTACGGATTATGCCTGTTAACTTACAGTTAATGCCTGTTTTATTGAATGCCCAAAGTTCCGCCTGTACTATTATGGAAAAACAGATATGGAGATGAGACAATGAAAAGAACTATCACAGGTATTATATGTACTGCACTGTTTGCCATGACCCTGACGGGCTGCGGTGACAAGGCTCCGCAGTCGCCTGCCGCTGCTGCTCCCGTTGCCACTGAGTACAAATGGGATTTTGCCATGAAAAACGCAGGCATCGACGAACTCAAGACTGACTGCGACCAGAAAGGCTCGGTCGTATCACTTGAGTACGATACCCCCGCTTATGCTGTCAACGACCTTCTTGGTCTTGACGAAAACCTTCACAAAAAAATGAGCATATATCTCCCCTACAACTATGATGAGAACAAGGAATACAACGTTCTGTACCTGCTCCACGGCACAGAGGGCGACGCCGACGGGCCCATGGAAGATTTTTGGCTGATCCAGTGGGGAAACGAAACCGTAAATGTTCTGGACAACATGATCAAGAACGGACTGTGCGATCCCCTCATCGTCGTATGCCCCACCTACTACTCACGGGTAGAAGGTCATGACCTGGGTGACAGCGAGGCAAAGGCACTTGCTGAAAAGCTTGGCGACAGCTACATCTACTCTGAAACTGCCGAAGACGGCGGAGAAGTCGACAACCCGCAGAACATCTGGCCCGTGTACTTTGGTCAGGAGCTTAGAAACAATATTATTCCTGTCGTAGAGAGCACCTACAGCACCTACGCTAAGGGCGATGTATCAGAAGCCAATCTCATTGCAACAAGAGACCACAGAGCCTTCGCAGGTCTTTCAAGAGGTTCAATGACCGTAGCCCGCTCGGGACTTACAGATAACGCCGATATCTTCGCATGGTTTGGCAACTACTCCGGCATCTGGCAGGAGTTCGATACCTTTAAGACAGCTCTTACAGATACCTTTAAGGACTATCCCGTGAAGTTCTGGTACAACGGAAACGGAAAAATTGACTTTGCAAAAGCAAACCACGACGAATTCATGGAAAAGGTAAAAGCTGAAATGCCGGATACCTTCACCGATGGGGAGAACTTCGCATATGTCGTCCTCAAGGACGGCTCTCACATGTATAAAAGCTGGGTAGTAGATCTGTACAATTCACTGCTGGTGTTTTACAAATAACTTCCAAAAAGCCATATTTAAACAATAAAAAAGTGTCCTGCAAGCTCACCATGCAAGACACTTTTTTCGCACTGATTTATTTTCTGTTGTGAAAAGCTGCAAGTGCGTCGATAAGGGGCTTTTTTCTGGAGCGGCTGACGCACAGCTCATTACCTGCTACCGTTACCATATTTCCGGCAACTCCCTCCACATAGGCAAGGTTCACAAGGCAGGACTTGTCACAGGCAAAGAATTTGGGGTCATTGAGATCCTCCTCAGCCTGCTTGAGGGATCCACGGACCCTGTAAACATCCTTAACCGTGTGATAATAAACATCGTGCTTATTGACTTCCACATAGATGATGTCATCAAGCTCCACAGTAGCTGTAGCGCTTTCGGTCCTGATCATGAGCATCGGCCTTGTATTCTCGGGGACAAATCTCAATGCCCGCTCCAGCTTCCTGCTGAACCTGTCGTACTTAAAGGGTTTGACTATAAAGTCTGTAGCAGCAACCTCGTACCCCTTAAGCGCATACTGGGCAAGATTCGTAACAAACAAAAGCACAACTCTCTCATCCAGTTCTCTGAGCTTTGCTGCGGCAGTAAGACCGTTCATTCCCGGCATATCAATGTCCATCATCACTATATCATATTCGGGTTTATAATTGGTCAAAAAGAGCTCAGGAAAAGCGAAGTCACTGACAATAAACTGTTCCCTGGACTCCTCTTCGTATCTCTTCAGATATTCCTTAAGCTTGCTTCTTATATTCTCATCGTCATCAATGATAGCTATCTTCTTCATTGCTGCGCCTCTCTGTCTTCCATGGGTATCAGAATGTTGAGGTAAAAGACATTGTCCTCTGCCCTGGTGTTAAGACTTCCGCCGTATTTTTCGGCTATCATTTTGATACTGGAAACGCCATATCCGTGATTGAATTCATCTCCTGAGGTGGTTCTTGGAAGTCCGTCCTTAAACTGAAGTTCCCCTGTAAATGCATTTTCGGTCTGAATCAGAAGCAGCTTATTCTCCTGATGTATCTTGATATAGATGGACCTCTTGGAGTGATCCTCAAGGTTTCTGACCGCATTGATGGCATTGTCGATTATGTTTCCGAACATCACATACAGGTCTGTAACATCGATAAACGAAAGCTTATCCCCATCTACCATGCACACGAAGTCGATATCGTGCTTTTTGCAGTAACTGTTTTTCTCGGTAAATATAATATCAAGGGTGTCGTTCCCTGTATGTATCGCACTGTCAAAACTCTCTACCAGCTCCATGGCCTCTGAAATGTGCTTCTGACTGTCCTCTCCCTTAGAAAGAGCTGACAGCTGGTATTTTAGGTCATGACACTTGCGGTTAATGGCTTCCACAGTGGATTTCGACATTTTGTACTGATGCTCTTTTTCGCTGATCAGCTTCCTGGCAATCTCCAGCTCATTGTCCTTCCGGTCTATGTGGGTGATGTCAAACTGAACAAAAACACACAGTATGCATGCGATCAGGTTCCATATGGTCTCGGCAAGAGCATATGTGGTATAGCTATGATGGATTATGTCATCATGGAGCATCCCCAGCGTCCATGGCTGGTTCATCAGCACAACTATGATGCCAAATACTACGACTCGGATCGAGGCATTCTTGCGCAGCTGCGGAATACCAAAGCCTCTACCCCCAAGATGATAAAAGGATACAAACACGAGCACATCGCATAACAGGATAAGTAAATACCAGTGGATACTCACTTCACCGTTTACGTCATGGGCCAGATACTCCGGAGAAAAATATGATATCAGCGTGTTTAAAAGACTCGATATCCGCTGGATAATATATCCCGCACTGACAATGTAAAGCACCTGTAATACATTGGTGTTATAGCACCAATGCACATACAGAAATGATATCAGTACGATCGGAAGATGGATAACAAGGACTGATGGCTTATAGAATGCCACAAGAACAAGATATGCCAATATAAGAACAACACATGTCAGGGCACCGGAAAAGTATCTGCTGCGTCTTTCAAGTCTTGCGCAGATAATGGTAGTGATAACTGCCATTTCCAATGTATATATAAACATGATAATGGGAAGCTGTAAGTTCATAATAACCCTCTTAAATAATTTTACTGCAAACGGCTAACCGGTACAACACCGGCTAGCCGTAAGTCATTTCAGTATTCTTTTATCACCAGGAATTTTACTGATGCTGAGGTAATGTACTTACTACAGCATGTGAGTTTGTATCAACCTGGATTGATGAAAAATCAGGCTGGAATGAAGGAAGAATATCAGCATCTTCAGCTGATGTAGCTACAACGCCATTGAGGTTCTGAACCGCGCTTGTGGGAGCCTGAAGAGAAACAGTCTTGATTCCCTCTGCATCTGCCTTTTCAGCTGTGTACTTACCTGTGTAGAAGGTCTTGGTGTAGAAAACGATAGCGCCTGATACCTGGTTTACGTAAAATGAATCCTCAAGAGTGTATGTTCCGTCGCCGTTAAGTACAAGACCAACGTGATTGGTGTTAATACAGTCTCCCTCATAACCTGATTCAACCCAGTCAACTTCAGATGAATAGTACTCTGCTGCGGATCCGCTTCCGCATGCTGCAAGTGACATTACCATTACCATTGAGATTAATACTGCTAAGAACTTTTTCATTTTTGATTTCTCCTTTTTGTATAAATTATTTATTTTCTATTTTTGTTACCTGTTTGTTGCTCTTCCTGATTCCAAGGAAGATCAGAAGCCCGCCGGCTATTGCCAGAAGTGCTGCAAGTCCGCCTACTGCAAATTTCCAGGGGGCAATGCCGTATGTTACTCTTGTTCCGTCGGACATACCGTTTACCGCATTGCTGTTCAGTGTAAGGTACGCGATGTTCTTTACTGCCTGGCGCATTGCAAGCTGTGTGCTTGCATTGTTTGTATCTTTAAACTTCGAAGGAAGTGTTGAAATGTTTGCAAGGATGAGATCGTTTCCATTCGAAACAGCCCACTCACAGTTCATGTACTCTGTTCCGTCGTAGTCAGTGATAACACATCCCATGAATCCCCATTCGCCGCGAAGCACTTCGTTAAGTAGTTCTCCGCATCCGCCTGTCCATACACCGCCAAGTCTGTTAAAGCTTGACATTACTCCGATAGAACCGCGGATATTTCTGTGCTGGGTATTACCTTCTTCATCGAGATACTCAAGGTCGATCACAGGCTCTTTTATCGCAATCTCAAATGCCTTGAGGTTGAGCTCTCTCATGGCCTGTTCGTTGGACCAGACTGTAGGCCCGTTGTCATCCCTGTGGGTCTCCACATCGTTGAGGGCAAAGTGCTTGACGTAGCACGCAAAGCCCTTCTGTGTTGCTCCTTGTATTGTTCCTGCGCACGTCTTGCCGGATACGAGAGGATCCTCTGAATAATACTCAAAGTTACGTCCGCCGAATGCTGTTCTGTGAAGGTCATTCCCGGGGGCATACCAGCCGGATACTTTTCCGAGGATAGCTTCGTTTCCGACTGCATTTCCGTATTCCCTTGCAAGGTCACCATTCCATGTTGCTGCAACAAGTGTGCCACAACAGTTAAAATTGCCTGAGGCCGAGAATCCGATTCCGCCATACTGCTTAAGTCCTGCAGGTCCGTCTGTGGCTCCACTCTTAGGAAGCCCTATTGAACCTACGGGAACAGTGCCCTGGTTTCCTGCACAGATCAGGTTGTTCATATCTTTGACACTTAATTGGTCAAGAAGCTCATCCCATCTGGGATCATCATATTCAGCTCCTCTGAGTGCGATCAGCTGCATGCCGTTGTTTGCTCCGGTTTTTGGGGCTGCATCTGCCGGGTCGTAATAATCAGGCTCATAGCTGCCCATCTCTTTTACCAGCTCATCTGAAGCTGTAAGATCAGCTGCTGTGGGCGCTGTAGGGAATGTCCCCTTGAAATCTTTTCTGCTGAGAATTGTTGCCGTGCCATTTTCAAAGTGGTCGTTCATCCAGCCAAAGCGTGTTACCGCAGCTTCAACCTTATGGTTCTGCTTCCATTCATCTGAATAGTTAACAAGCTCACCGGTCTGGGCTTCAATCTCAGTCATTCTGGGATTAGACTCATCATAGACGATCGTCTCGGGAACGTTATATGTCCATTCGCAGCCGGTGCCGTACACCTCATGTGCATTCTTTCTTACTGAAATTGTGTAGGTGCCTTTATCGAGCACATAGCATCCTGCCTTCTTATAATCGAATGACGCCATATCTTCTGCATTGAAGGAAACCGCGTAGTCTTTTGCCTCACCCGCATTTAAGAGATCTGTCTTAATGTAACCTGCAAGGACTACTTCTGCCTTCTCTACTGTTCCGTCGTATGGTGCGTGGTAGTAAACCTGTACCACATCTCTTCCGGGAACGGAACCGGTATTCTTAACCGTGACATTTACAGTGATCTGACCGTCTTCTTCATGAACGTCCTTGATCTGCTGAGAGAATGTCGTATAGCTGAGGCCGTATCCAAAGGGATACACAACAGCTTCGTCATAATCAATGAAGTTCTCTGCCGCTGCAGTTTCGTAATAACGATATCCAACGTAGATGCCTTCTTCATACTCAACGGTGTAGCCCTCGTCAAGATTGCTGTAAGCTTTAGTTGTTGTGTTGGGGAATGTGGGATCCTTGGTCAGGTCTCTGGGCCAAGTGTCAACTGTGTGGCCTGAAGGATTGATCTCACCTGCAAGGATCTCAGCAAGAGCAACTGTTCCTCTTGAACCGGGGTAGGCAAGCCATACAATGGCATCCACATTTTCGTCGTCATTAAGTTCGCCAAGCTCCATTACATTTGAGCTGTTCACGATTACAATGACTTTTTCAAAGTTTTCTTCAACATGCTTCAGAAGCTCTTTTTCCTCGTAAGTGAGTTCAAGCTGATGCTGGCCATTCTCGTAGTTCCTGGTCTCTGCCACATCGCCGGACATTGCTGTCTCACCTGATGAGATGGAACCCTTTAAATCTGTTGTGAGGTCGAATCCCTCACCGCCCTGACGTCCGATGACAACAAATGCTGCATCGCCGAACTTGTCGTAGGTTCCTGTAACATTTGATGTATAATAGCTCATTGGGAACTCGCCTATGTAATAAGTTGTAGCTTCAAGCTTATCCATGGCGTTGTAGCCTTTTTCAACCTTGTCCAGGTTATCCGCGTAAAGCTTTGTCAGTGTGTCGTTGACCTTGAATCCCTGATCGGTGAAAGCCTGTGCCATTGGTGTGCACTGTCCCTCATCACCGGCACCTGAACCTGTTCCTCCCCAGGCGGTGTCAACGCTTCGTCTTCCAAAGAGAGAAACACTCTCTTTTCCCGCAAGAGGAAGTACACCGTTGTTCTTCATAAGTGTGATGCCTTCTTCTGCGATGCGTTTTGTCACGTCCTTCGCAATCTCATCAACACCTTCGGGGTCCGGTTTGTCAGATGTGTAGTACTCGGTATCCCAGCTTTCGCTGCCAGGCTTTGTTACTACCTTGGGTTTGCCCATGCCAACGTATGTGTCAAGCACGCCGGCAAAAAAGTTAGCTACTGCCACAACTGCTACCGCAAGTACTAAAAGAACGCTGCCTATGACAGTCATCACCTTGCCGGAACCGCTCTTTCTTTCCTTTTTCATTGCTGCTCTCCTTTTGAAATATAAATGTTGTAACGTCAGTATAGAAACAGGTGCGGTGGCAAACAACGGATTAGGCATTATCGGTAAAAAATTCGGCATAAACTGCAAAACTTACGTCAGGAGTAAAAAAGAAGGCCAATATAATAAACCATCTGCCTGACCGGGGCAGATGGTTTAGCTAAGAAATGTTATCTATCGCTTTTTCTCAAAAGCTGTATTCACTTTAATCTTCTATATACAGGTCCATCAACAGATGTGGCACAAAGTGATGGTAATCCGTCATCAACTGTCAATATGATCCGCTAGTACGTAGCCTTGTACTTAGTGTCCCCTGGGGACGGAGTCATGGGGACATTTTTTATACAGAGTGGAGGCTTCAAAAAACTGCCCGGAAAACGCCTCTCACTCCGCCTGAAACAACACAATTGTGTATGCAGGAAACCACTTCCTTTTTCTTCCGTTTCGTACCAATAAAAAAATGCGGGCATTTTTTATCCATCCTTTAAATGGTATAATTAAAGTACATAGAAAAAAGGAGAACTACCGAATGGAAAATACTATGTATCAGGTATCGACACTTCAG
>CAMNOS010000104.1 GCA_946546925.1 uncultured Butyrivibrio sp. | reverse complement strand
TTTTATCTGCGAAACAGCAAGTGAAAAAGCCTCCTTCATGCGAACTTTGTCATTCTTACTCATATCTGTCTCCTATTCTCTCTTCAAGAAACGTATCCATGAACGTTTCCGTTATAACATTTGCATCTGATATTCTTTTGTAGCTCTCCATCATACACCCTTCCATTCGCTTAGAATCATTATCCAATTTCATACTCCAAAGCGGATCTGTTATTGTTCTTCCCGATAAATCAATATTACAAGAAACATTCCGACTTATCCATACAAACAGTGTCAGGTTTCGGAATCACTCTTTTGTAAAAGAAAAACGCCTCAGCTTAGGATTATCTTCACGCAGCCTAAGCACAATTTCGGCTGACCACAGATCCACGCCTCTTTGCATTCTCAAAATCGATGAGTATTTTTTTACACATAAAAATAGCCGCCCGAAGGCAGCATATTTTTATCACATATTTAGTTGTACACTTTAATCACTTTATGCACTGACTCTTACCAGCTCCTGCCAGGCCTTTACCAATTTACGTTATTCAGATAATTATACTCCAAAGTGTAACCCCGCAGAGATTTTCAGATCATAGCCTTCTGATATCTATCTTTTCGTATTTTTTATACCCCTCATGAATAAGTTCTGTAACGAGCTTTTCATCTTCTGTCTTTGTAAAGCGGTACAGGTTGTACTTTCCTTCTTCGAACTGATAATCCTCCCCATTGTCCTGAAAATGATCGTAAGAAGCATCTCCCGGTGTAGTAACAAGTATCAGCCTGTCATATGTCTTTTCACCCACGTACTGCACCACCTCGTATGTAGGGATAATGCTGCGCTCTCGGATAAATATCGGGCACACATCCAGTGGAGCATCCTTTACAATGTACTGCATTCCTTCGTAAGCCTGCCCTGTGAAGTAGTCATACCAGGTTCCCCTTGGCAGATATACCAGCTTCTTGGTTGCTCCCTGTTCTACCACAGGGGAAACAAGTACATTCTCACCCACAAGGAACTCGTCATTCAGATTATATGTGTTTACATCATCCTCATAATGAAGTACAAGAGGCCTCATTACCGGAAGTCCTGTTTCAAGTCCCTGGTAGAACAGATCATAGATATATGGAAGGAACGTGTATCTGAGTTCCACATGTTTGCGATAGATATCCATTACCTGCTCATCGAACTTCCAGGGTTCCTGTGCCTTGGATCCCTTGGCAGAATGATTTCTGAAAAACGGTGAAAATACTGCCGCTTCAATCCATCTGCAAAGGAGTTCCTTATTCGTATCAGCACCAAAACCGCCGATATCTGTTCCCGCCAGCGAAAATCCGCTCATTCCCAGATTACAAAGCTGAGGGATCAACATTCTTAAATGTGCCCATATGCTCTGATTATCGCCGGTCCAGACTGCACAGTACTTCTGGGATCCACTGTAGCAGGCTCTTGTGATAACAAGGGGTCTTTTACCTGTAAGTTTTTTCATCCCCTCATAAGTGGCAATGCCCTCAAAGTGCCCATAGACATTATGAAATTCCCTGTGGTCTGTTATTCTGCCATTGATCTCAAAAACCGTATCATCCGGCAGTGGTCCTTCAAAACTGGCAGGTTCATTCATGTCATTCCAAATGGCCTTTACTCCCATATCTGTCAGGATCTTATGACTGCCAGCCCACCATCTCCTGACTTCCTCCCTGCCAAAATCAGGGAAAGTGGCATCCCCCGGCCATACCTTATTTACGTATATGCTCCCATCAGGATTGGTGGCAAAATATCCCTTAGATACTCCTTCATCATACATAAAATAGCCATCTTCCTTTTTGGTCGCAGGATCTATAATGACAACAGCCTTAAATCCATCCTTCTCCAGTTCGGAAATGAGATCTCCTGGTTTTCCGTATTTTTCATCATCCCACGTGAAAACCCTGTATCCGTCCATATAGTCTATATCATACTGCACTGATTCACAGGGAATCCGGTTATCTCTCATTCCTTTGGCAACTGCCCTGATATCGTCTGCACTTTCATATCCCCATCTGCACTGATGATACCCAAGAGTCCACAGCTGAGGCAGCCCGGTTCTTCCTGTCAGATATGTATACTCACGGATAATATCTGTCATTTTTTTGCCATACAGAAAATAGTAATTGAGGTTGCCATCATCAGCGCCATAGTAGAAATAGTTACTGTTCTCTTTTCCGAAGTCCATATAGCTGTGGAATGTATTGTCGAAAAAGAGCCCGTATACAGCATCGCAGGTTTTTCCTATCATAAATGGTATCGATTTGTAAATCGCCGGCATGTTCTCGTTATGGATCTGGGGAATGTCTGAATTCCAGTTTTCAAAAGCATAATCTCTCTTGTTGAGATACCCTGTCTTATCTCCCAGACCATAGAAGCAGTCCCCTTCTCCGATTTCTTTGATGATCTGCACTTTATAGTTATGAGCTTCAAGATTTGAGATATCATGTCCTTCGGCTGCAAGCTCCTTTTTTGACTTATCGCTCAGTGTCCTTTGGATAATGCGCTCTCCTCTGTAATCGCTTAAGATCTTCTTTCCTTCAGCATCCAGGATCTCTGTGAAAAAATCATCTGAAATCTTTACCTTCATGTTCTGATTTTCAATGCATATTACATTATCAATGTCAGAGACTTTATAATTACATGGCTTTTCTTTACTGCCTTCTATGGCAACCGATGCATAGTTTTCCATCCAGCAGGGTATCTCAAATCTGACGATCTCATCCGTAACAAGATAAACATTGGCTTTCCCGTTCTCATAATCGACAGATATCCTGTTTCCCTCATTTACATATTTTTTTATCTTTCCAAGCTTCATAATTTAACTCCCGAAATCACTTATTCTTTTACTGCTCCCATGACCATACCGCCGATCAGATATCTCTGAAGGAACGGATAGATCATAAGCAGCGGTATTACTGCCACTACTATCTTTGCCGCATTTAAGTTTCTGTTGGACAACTCCGAAACATTCTGAAGTGTCGAAGAATTAGCTGCCCCATTTACAAGCTCCTGCAAATTGATGCTGAGCGACTGTATATACGTCATTATCGGATATTTTTCCACCTTCTGTATATATATGAGTCCCCCGAAAAAATCATTCCAGCTTCCAACAATGCTAAAAAGAGCGATGGTGGCAATAGAAGGCTTTGAACATGGCACTACCACTTTTAAAAGAACCTGAAGAGGTGATGCGCCATCTATATATGCTGCTTCTTCCAGTGCCGCAGGTAATCCTCTGAAGAAATTCATCATCAGTATGACGGAGAATATCGGCACAGCTCCCGGTAATATCAGTGCCCAGATCGTATTCAGCAGATGCAGATTCTTGACAACAATATATGTCGGGATCATCCCTCCATTAAAAAGCATGGCAAAGATCAGAAGGTTCATGTATATATCTCTGAATCTGAATTCATCCTTTGTTCTTGTCATGGCATATGCCATCGGGATCACAAGGAGCAGGTTGATGATAAGCGCTATTAAAACTCTGGCGACAGATATTGCAAATGATCTCCAGAACTGACCATCCTCCAGGATCCTTTCATAAGCCATAAGCGTAAAATCCACAGGAACAAGTCCCACTCTGTTCGCTGTTACCGCTGCACTGCCTGAA
Organism: uncultured Butyrivibrio sp.; assembly: GCA_946546925.1. GTDB lineage: Bacteria > Bacillota > Clostridia > Lachnospirales > Lachnospiraceae > Butyrivibrio. The sequence goes on along the minus strand of CAMNOS010000104.1, from coordinate 6,106 downwards.
AATGATATGGCTACAATGTTGATTAGTGGCATAAGGCATAACAGCCCCAGAATTATCACCAGTAGATAAATGACTGAAAGTCTTACCCTGGAACCTAAACTTTTATTATCTATCATATTCAGCCTCCCTTATCCTCAGTAGATTCTTTGTCCGGTAAGACTGTGTGTAAGTTTGTTAGCACTCACCATCAGCGCCATTCCGATCACGGACCGTAAAAGACCCACTGCTGTTCCAAAACTGTACTGTCTGCCCACAAGTCCGATCCTGTAGACATATGTATCAAGAACATCTCCCGACTCATAAACCATCGGAGAATACAGGTTGTAGATCTGATCAAATCCGGCACTTAGGATCGTCGTCAGATTCATGGCTGTCATGAGCATTATTATAGGAAGCATCCCCGGTAATGTCACATGCAGTATTCTCCTCCACCAGCCTGCACCATCGATGGCAGCGGCTTCATGAAGACCTGCGTCAATACCGGTTATGGCAGCAAGATAGACAACTGAATTATATCCAAATTCTTTCCATACATCTGTACCAATGATGAACTTTCTGAAAACGTTGTTATCCCCAAGAAAGTTAATTCTCTCAAGACCAAATCCTGTGAGTATGCTGTTCACCAGGCCGTTTAAGTTGAACAGATTAACTGCAACCGCCGCCAGTACGACCCAGGAAAGGAAATGGGGCAGATAAACAATCGTCTGGATAGAGCTCTTTAGAAATTTCTGTCTTATCTCATTTAAAAGAATTGCAAAAGCAATTGCAAGAAGCATTCCAATTATGATCTTTCCCAGGGAGATCACTATTGTATTTCTTATTACCCTTCCTATATCAGGAAGATTGAACATGTACACAAAGTGCTGCAATCCCACAAACTCAGAGCCGGTCAGTCCTTTTGCAGGCACAAAATCCTGAAAAGCCATTATAAGTCCAAGCATGGGAATATAGTTAAAAACAAGGAGAAACAACATTCCCGGAATTACAAAGAAATGATAGTACTTTTTTCTCATCCCATATATCCTCTTAAATAAACCGGCAGCCATTTTTGAAACTGACTGCCGGAAAAGAATTAGTTATTGGTTACCTGTTCTGTTATCTCTGAGGCGATGGTATCTCCTCCCTGTGCCTTCCAATCCTTAACGAAGGTATCGAATCCTTCATCAATATCTACAGCACCGGTCACAATCTTAATAAAACTCTCCTCTTCAAGTGTCTGAAGATTAGCCCAGTTTGTCTCCATTGTGTTTGTTGTCTCAGGATAGATCGGAGTTACCCAGTTGTATAGTCCCTTATCAGTCAGGTAGCTGAGGAGATCAACTCCTTTTGTTCTTGAGTGGATCTTACACCAGCCTGTAACATCACCGGTTCCATTGTTATATGCGGTTATGGCATCGTAATTGGACTTCTCCTCGGCAGTGGGAATATCCTCTTTTGTTCCGGTTCCATTAAGGGCAGCTTTTAGTTTTGAATACTCATCAAGCAGATATGTGTTGGACTTCACCTCAATATTGAAGGGTCTTGCGGTACCGTCCACACCGGTGTTCAAATAGTCATTAACTTCAGGATACTTCTCAAGCAGCTCATCACTATTTACCATATCATCATAAAACAGATTAAGTATCATTATTGCCAGCTCAGGGTGCTTACACTTCTTGCTCACTACAACAAACTCACCTGTGGAATTTGAGTGCGTGCAGTTGACTTTCCCTTCACTGCTTACAACTGCATAGGGCGTAAATACTGCATTGTTGTTCAAGGTATACACGTTGTTCAAAAGCCAGTCAGCGATGTGCCATGAACCAAATACAACACCTGTCTGTCCGTTTGTAAGAAGAGAGGTGATGTCATCCCAGGTTCTTGTCCCGAGCTGTTCGTCTACTATTCCCTCCTCAAATAAACCTCTTACAATTGATAATGCCTCCTTCATCTGCTCTGTTGTTGATCCGTAAATGAGCTGACCGCTTTCATCTGTATACCAGTGTCTTGGGTATGCTCCGACCGAGTACGCAATTGCGTTGATGGAATTAGTACCGTCTGATCCCTGGCTGGTAAGAGAAATATCAAATGCCATACCTACCGGATTTTCTGCATTTTCAGGATTGCCTGTCATAAAAGCTTTTGCTATCTCCCTGACTTCGTCAACAGTAAGGCATCTGTCGCCGTCACCATCAACTTCAAGTCCAAGGCCATCGACCCAGTCCTGTCTGATCCAGCACATACTTGTTCCCGGATCAGAAGCTGTAGCCGGAATTGCCATCATCATACCGTCAAAAGTCACATTCTCAAGAGCTCTCCCCTCAAATGAATCATACAGCTCCTTGACATAATCACTTGCATATTCGTCATAGTACTTTGTCAGATCCATTATCAGATCGTTCTCATACAGTTCCCTGACTTCATCTTTGCTGGCAACTTTCATCATGTCGGGAATCTCTCCTGCGGAGAGTGCCAAAGAAACCTGCCTGTTATAATCGTCTCCGGATTCTGCCTCAAAGGCATCTGTGATATCGATATTAAGTTCCTCTTCTGCCATTCTTATGTAGGCGTTATCTTCGTAGTTGTCACCCTCAGGGAACTTGGGATTGGCCGTAGTCTGGCGTCCCAGAGTTATGCTTACCTTCTCCCTTTCCTCGGGATCACTTACTGACTGGCTGTCGGTATCAGTGGCAGCTCCTCCGCATGCAACCAGTGAAAATGCAACTGAACATGCAAGACCTGTTGATAATACACTTCTTAATATTTTTTTCCTCATTTTTGTCCTCCCAATTTGGACGGCGCCGTGTTGATAATTGGAATTTTAGCAATGACATATGCTCATGTAAATAAAACAATTTTCCGTTTTATGACACAAATTTAATAACATCTGCCGGCGGACATTGAAAAAGAAATTCCACTGGGATAAACTGAAGCTGTCAGAGAAACAGTTGTCGGTAAAGAGGGAATTTATGTATCAATTACTAATTGCAGATGATGAACTGGATGAACGGATGCTGGTAAAGTATCTTTTAAAAGAGTACGAAGACGACATAAACATCACTGAAGCTGCCAATGGTAAAATGGCCGTATCTCTTTTGCAGAAACAGCATTTTGATATTCTTATCAGCGACATAGAGATGCCTTTTATTAATGGCATCGATCTTGCCACAAAAGCCAAGGAGCTGTATCCGGACATTGAGATCATGTTTTTCAGCGGCTTTGATGATTTTAATTATGTCAGGAATGCTCTCTCACTTCATGCAGTCAATTACATTTTAAAGCCAATCAATCAGACGGAGTTCCACGAATCACTGTCGGAGATTCTAAAGAGACTTGATAGCAAAACAATAGAGTTTACCAAATCAGAGAAATATATTGAGGACCATTTTCATGACACCACCGATTTCTGCCCAGAAGACTTCGCCGCAGATACCACTCCCACTTTAGAGGACAGCAATCTGCTTGGCGAAATAAAGACCGCCATAAGAGAAAGCGATACTGAAGCCCTCAGAAATACGGTGATGCATTTCATTGACAAATATTCAAAGCTGGGAAACGTTTCCCATATGTATATCCGGTATATGTGTACATCGGTCCTTCAGGCTCTTTTGTCCTGCCAGTCAGATGGGAAAGACCGCTTTGACTCTGTTGTCAGGCAGGTGTACTACTACAAGCATTTCAGCGACATAAGCAGTCTTATTGAAGAATATCTTGATGCCGCATGTGAAAGCCTGGAAAAAGAACTCCCCAACCAAAGTTATGCCGTCACTCAGACCATAAAGTTTATAGAACAGCATTATAACGAGGATATCTCATTAACTACTCTGGCAGACCTGGTCTTCCTAAGTCCCAACTACTTAAGCAATATATTTGCCAAGGAGACCGGATCAACCATCAATAAGTATATTCGCTCTGTAAGGCTTAAAAAAGCTGCAACTCTGGTTAAAAACACCAATATGAAGATCTCTGACATCGCAGCAAAAGTCGGATTTTCAAACACATCATATTTCTGTAAAAAGTTTCAGGAAGCATACGCCGCAACTCCGGATACGTACAGACAGGTAAACAGTTCATATGAAAACACTCAAGAATAAGGTCATAATCCTCTGCATCACAGTCAGCATCATCCCGGTAATATTTCTGGGAGTATTTTCATATCTGCGGATCAAGCAGCTATTACTGGACAGAGAAGAAACCGCCATTAAGGAGACTCTTAATTCCGAGATCACCCATCTTGATACAAAGTTATCATCCTATGTTTCCGCTCTGAATACAATAGTGTGGAGTGAAAACATAAAAGATGCTCTGACAAGGGACTATCACTCAAACTATGAGATGTATCTGGAGTACAGGGATACTATAGATCCGCTCTTTTTACAGATACGCTCTATGGACCAGTCTGTGAGAAGTATCACCATCTACACACAGCACAGCATAAATCCCCATGGTTCTATGCTGAGGCCTCTTTCGGAGGCCGAAGGCCTTCCTTTTTATGAACAGTCAAGCGCCTCCGGCCAGCCCATATTCACGGTTTCATCTGACAAAAAGAGTCTTTATCTGACCGGCAAAATAGACATGCCCTCCAATGAGATCAGTATTGTCTGCATGACAATAGACATGGAGGCTTTTCTTTTCTCATCCAGGTCTCTGTTTGATACTGACTACATTTTCTATTTCATGAAAGATGATAATGATGTGATATTCAGATACTCACTCCCCGAAAATGCAGCAGCTGACATCCCTTCAGACAGATTTGTACATGAAGCCGAAGACCTTAGTATACCGGGCTATCACTGTGAGATATACAGACCTGTGGAGGAAATATACAAGGCCGTAACACCAATCACGCTGATGGTTCTCATCGTCATCGCCATCTGTCTCATCTTCATACTGGTGATCAGTTCCTGGCTGTCAAGGATCCTGTTAAAGCCACTAAATGATCTTACATCCAATATGAAAGCTATCGAAAACGGAAATTACGATATAGTGATGACCACAGACAGCAGGGATGAAGTCGGCACTCTTGTGAACACCTTCAATCATCTGACATCACACCTCAACCACCTGATCAATGAAGTACTGCGCTCCCAGATCGAACAGCACAAAAAAGATCTGCAGATCCTTCAATTGCAGATCAATCCTCATTTTCTGTATAACAGCCTGTCTCTGATAAACAGCAAGGCGATAATTGCCGGACAGACAGATATAAGCAATATGTCACAGTATCTGTCTTCTTTTTATCGTACCATGCTAAATAAAGGTCGCAGTATAACCACAGTAGGAAAAGAGCTTGAAAACGTTAAAGCATACATCAAAATACAGCAGATGATGCACACAGACTCATTTGAAGCGGAATTTGACATAGATGAATCACTTCTTTACTGTGAAATTCCTAATATGATACTTCAACCCCTGGCTGAAAATGCCATCATACACGGATTGGATCAGAAACAAACTACCGGAAAAGGAGTCATAACCATCTCCTGCTACTCTGAAGATAAATACCTGATCTTCAGGGTGCTTGACAACGGCTGTGGCATGAGCAAAGAAAAGTGCAGGACTGTTGTCACTTCTGACAGCAATGGCTATGGTGTAAAAAACGTCCAGCAGCGAATACAGCTGTTTTATGGCGAAGAATATGGTCTTAAATACGAAAGCATCGAAGGTCGCGGCACCTCAATAACTGTAAAGCTCCCTCTTTAATTAACTCATTGATATTTTGATTTTTTAAAGAATTGTCCACACGAACAGACTCAGTTGCTTTTAAGTTCTTTTTAGGATACTCGAATACAATTTTTTCATAAGGTGCAAACACCGAATGGAATGGAGGTTAAACTGCTATGAAGAGAATTGCCCTTATTCCTGCTTATATGCCGGATGACAAAATGATTGCAATTGTCAGGCAGTTACATGACGCGGGTTTTGAAATCATCATCGTAAATGATGGCAGTTCAGATGATTGCATCAGAGTATTTGAAGAGGCTTCGCGATATGCCAAAGTGCTTTGTCATGAGAAAAACCGTGGAAAAGGTGAAGCGCTGAAAACAGGTCTTAAATTCATAAACAGCATTTATGATGCTCCTTATACCATTGTCACTGTCGACGCTGATGGACAGCATAGAGTCGA
>CAMNOS010000103.1 GCA_946546925.1 uncultured Butyrivibrio sp. | reverse complement strand
TTATCGTTGTCGACTTTCCTGCCCCGTTCTCGCCCAGGAATGCAAAGAGCTCGCCCTGATCCACCGAGAAGGAAATATTGTTAACTGCCGTAAAGTCTCCGTATTTCTTTTGCAGATTATTAACTTCGATTGCCTTTTTCATTTCATTCCCCTTTTCTTTAACCAGCTGTTTCATTTCTTCTGAACTGATAATACCTGGTTTTGCGCACAAAAAAGTGCAGCTGCGGCGAGTTGCACTTTTCATTCTGTGAAATGCAAAAAAGCATGTCCAAAACCTCAAATATTGTCTGCTTCATCCGGCAGTATTATATCCGCCGTTGTATTAGGAGGAACAGCAATATCAAACTTATACTTTCCATCTTCCTGAAGACTCCATGCACAGGACACGGTTCCGTAAATGCTGTCATAGCTGAAGGATGCATGCGTAAAGTGTCCACCGGGCTTTGGCGCTATGACAAAATGATTCTCTCCGTCTACCTTAATTCCGCACATCTCAGAGAAGATCCACTCGCAGACCGCACCTTTTGAATAATGGTTGAGGGATCCTATTCCGCCTCCCATACCGGCAGCGGAAACAGGCCCATTCCAGTCCTCCCAGATGGTAGTTGCACCGGTCTTCGGCATGTAGAGCCATCCCGGAAGCTCTTCATTTTCCAAAAGCTTATAGGCATATTTCAGGTCAATTTCCTGAAGGACATACAGAATAAGTGGTGTCGACAAAAAGCCTGTTCCCACTCTCCAGCCGTAGTGATCCAGAGCTTTTACAAGCCTTCTTTGGGCATATTTCTTCTGATGCTCATTCAGAAGGTCAAAATACAGCGGGCGGACAAGACGTGCCTGTCTGTCAGTATCAAGAGAGAACTCTTTATTCTCTGCAAGTTCCTGATATGCTCTTTTGCACCCTTCGGAATACTCACGGTATTCTTTCGCATCCTGCTCTTTTCCAAGAGCCCCGGCTATCTCGCTCATAAGGCCCAGAACATAACTCGTGTAAGCAGTTGCTTCTTCGGGCTTTGATTTTGAAAAATCTTTAAAAGACATCTTGTGTACATCTTCAGGCTCCGCCCATTCACCGTAATGCTGTCCCACGTTATAGAGATATCTGCTGTTTTCTTTTGATATCTTAACCTTCTCGGACATCATGGCGGAATGCCTGCCAAGACGGCCTATTGCAAACCTCGCATACTTCTCCATGTTGTCATAGTATTTCTCGACAAAAGAAATATCGCCGTATTTCTTCCAGAGTCTGTAAGGGATGAGAATGCCCGCATCGGCCCAGCCAACGGAACCGTCCATGGATTTCATGTAAAAGTCTGTTCCGCCCTCCGGTGCTATCTGGGTAAAAGCGCCATTCTTTCGCTGAAGGTCACACAAATCCCTTTCATACTTGTCCGCAAAGGGGGCATAGTTTACCATATAGCTCGCGGTATTAACAAATATCTGAGCATCTCCCGACCAGCCGTGGCGCTCCCTTGTAGGACAGTCTGTAGGAAGATCTGCCGAGTTATTCTTAAGGGACCAGAGGGTATTTTCAACAAACTTATTCAAGAGCTCATTTGAGCTGTCAAAAGAAAAGGTTCTCTCAAAGTCAGAATAAACAGCAATAGCTGTAATATCCTCAGGACTTATCTCCACATCGCTCTCAATAAGGACATACTGGAATCCGAATATAGCAAACCTTGTCTTGTAATTGTTAACTCCGTCTTTGCAGAAATACTCTATCTGCTGAAGAGGAGTTACAAAGTCTTTTTTGAGGCACTGAATATTGGCCTGAGTAAACTCTCCGTTCTCATCGAGCTTTTCTCCGAACCGCATAAAGATTCTCTGACCGGCTTTTGCCTTTACTTTGAATTCAATATATCCTGCGATATTCTGTCCGAAGTCATACACCTTTTTGCCGCCGGGTGTAATGATCAGTTTTGGATCAGTCAATCTTTCATGCTCCGTAAGCGCAAAGTTATCTGAAGCAGTCGTGATCACGTTATGCTTTGCAATCCTTACCTTTCCCCATACGGCCTTTTTCATATCTTCTTTGGCCGCATCATAGATTTCGCCATCCTTATTGTCTGCAAATCTTATGGGGCCCTCGTTTGTCCACTCAAAGCTTTTATCCGAACAGAGCCTCTTCTTGCTGCCGTCGGAAAAATATACTTCGATCTGCACAAGAAGTTTTGTCTCATTGCCATAGAAATTCTTAAGTCCCCAGGCGCCGACACTTCCTCTGTACCAGCCGTCTGCGAGCATAAAGAAGAGATCGTTCACACCCGTTTTGATGAGCGACGTGATATCTGCAGTCTGATACTGCACCCTTTTTCTGTAATCGGTATGCCCGGGCGCCAGGCAAAAGTTCCCTATTTTCTCTCCGTTGAGCCTTCCCTCGTAAAGACCGCAGGCGGTCATATAAGCTCTTGCTCTGATAACCTTCTTATCCGGGTCTACAAAAAAGCTCTTCCTGAAACAGTCCACAGGGTATCTCATTTTTCTTTTTACAGAATAATTACCTGTGATCCATGCAGCCTTCCAGTCGCTCTTATCTATAAGCCCCAGCTCAAAAAAAGCTTCATCACCAGCTTCTCCCACTGTGTCATTTTCATCCCAGAGCACAACACTCCAGGTCACTCTCTGCCTGCTCTTTAATTCCTGTCCGCCCCAGGGGATAAGATGCATCTTATGTGAAGCGGTCTTACCTGAATCCCAGAGAACATTCCCATCATCATCTTTCGCGATGATCCGATAGGCAGTCTGCTTTTTACCACCTTCGCAGACCCAGCCAAGTCTCGGTCTTGTATAATCTATCCCGACAGGATTGGTTAAGTACTCTGTTTTTAATCTGATTGCTTTCATAGCTTACCTTCACTCTGCATTGTAGAATTCGTCGATAGTTCTGATCAGTCTGCTTGCGTTGATCTCAAGCTGTCTTCTTGAGAGTGTGCCATCCTTAAGTGCCTTAAGGACTCTCTCATAGTCCTTCTTAGTTCCCGGCATGAACAGTTCGCCGCCAGCCTTTGCAACTTCATCTGAAAGAGCATTTCGATAAGCGGATTTGGAGCTTGTCATGACTTCCATTACCCAGTCAGTCATAACAATTCCGTTAAAACCGAATTCAGATCTTAAGATATCTTCAATAAGGCCTCTGTGCTCAGAAGTATGAGTGCCGTTGAGCAGATTGTAGCTGGTCATAACAGCTTTGGGTGAAGACTTCTTCACACAGATATCAAAGCCTCGAAGATAAATCTCTCTCATTGCTCTCTCACTTACCTGAGAGTTATTGCAGTAGCGATTTGTTTCTGCATTATTAGCGGCGTAGTGCTTTATTGTAGTTCCGCAGCCCCTGTGCCTTTGCACTCCTCTTGTGATGGCCGCTGCAACTTCTCCCGATACAAGCGGATCTTCCGAATAGTATTCAAAGTTTCTTCCGCAGAGGATACTTCTGTGGATATTAAGAGCAGGAGCAAGCCACAGGTGAACGCCAAACTTCTCCATCTCCTGTCCCACTATATCGCCAAGTGCCTCGGCAAGTTCATTGTTAAAACTCTGGGCAATTGCTGTTCCGATAGGGATCATGGTTGCCGAATGTTCTTTAATAACAGCATTCTTAGGGATCTTTTTTCCACCCACCAGTGTCTTGGCAATAAATGATGTCACAGGTCCCATCATCTCCAGCATGCTGTCAGGTATCATGCCTTTATTGCCGGCATCATACTGTTTATCTCCCACTTCGTAATAATTAAGTGAGATCCTGATTCCCGCAGGTCCGTCAGCCATGATAAGAGGTCTGACACCTTTAGCCGCCAGCTGTGAAGTTGTTTCACCCGCAGCGCCTGCAAGGTGAGTAGCTGCATTACCAATAATGCTGAGTCCCTTTGCATTTGGATCAAAGTTACCGATCTCCATAAAAGCCAGTTCTTCGTCTGTCAGAGCCTTAATCCTGGGATCTGTTTCCACATCTTTGTCAAAAGAGACTTCTCTTTTCTCGAAGTCATCGGCGGTAAGTTTAATGGTTGTGATACCCGAAGGAACTGATTCAGGCTCAAAGTGCTCAGACTTAATGTCTGCAAAATCGGGCTTTCCAAGACAGTTCCTTGTCTTAAGAGTTGTAACTGTCTCATTCAGATCAGCAACTGCAGCAACTTCTGTATTCACTGAGCTGTTACCTACGCGGATCACATATCTGCCTTTCTCAAGTACATAACCTGCCCTCTCCTCATCATAAGAGGCAAAATCCGAGAGTCGGAAAGATATATCCAGCCTGCATTCTGCGCCGCGCTCAAGGAGCGGAGTCTTGGCATAGCAGACAAGCTGCTGATATGGCTGATCAAGCTTATCCTCAGGAGCTGAGAGATAGACCTGCACAACCTCTTTTCCTGCACAGCTTCCTGTATTCTTAACAAGCACCTCACATGTAAAGGTATCCTTGTCTGCCCTTACATCCTGTGTTTTAATCTCAAATGTCGTATAAGACAATCCGAATCCAAAAGGAAACAGGGCTGTCTTTTTGAAAGTATCAAAGTAGCGATAGCCTACATAGATGCCCTCTTTGTACCTGTTATCATTCCAGTCGCCAAAGGTCCCTTCAGCTGAGTACTCTTTAAACTCTGCCCACGTGGTTGTGAGCTTACCCGACGGGTTCTGCTTTCCAAGAAGGATATCTGCCAGTATGGCTCCACAGTCGGTTCCAAGCTGGGATAAAAGAAGAATGTCTTTTACCTCCATCACAGGTGAAAGATCGACTACACCTCCCACATTCAGAACCAGCATGAATCTGTCATACATTTTATTGAGAAGGATGATGTCACGAATCTCCGACTTGGCAAGCTTTACATCGCCCTCTAATATTTCTCTGTCACTTCCCTCCCCGGAATTTCTGCTGACAACATATATCGCTATATCACAGACCTTGGTAATCTCAAGATTGTGGTCCGGCTCTTTCATGGTCTTTCCCATGGAATACATGATGGCATTCTCATGTCTTGCCTTCGCCTCGGCCTTTAGGTCCTTAAAGAACTTCTTCTTAGCCTGCTTTCTTACTTCATCATAAGAGTCAAGCCAGCTCTTGGAAGCAATGATAAATCCGGCCTTCTCAAGTCCCTGTTCTATTGTGAAAGTCTCTTTTGAATTAACTTCTCCTGACCCTGTTCCGCCCTTTATCGTATACCTGAGCCCTGCGCCGTAAGCTGCAATCCTGCCGGGCTTTTCCAGCGGAAACTGTCCGCTCTTTTTAAGAAGAACAGTGCACTCAGCTGCGTTCTTCAGCACAAATGATAATTTATCCTCGTTTTTTCTTTCCATGTTTGTCTCCTTGTAAATAAGGGAAACAGAACCTGCTCCCCTCTTTTGACTTTATTGCTTTCTGGTTGCTATCTCTTTCTGAATTTCAGGAAGTCTCTTTTCCAGATCAAATCGCAGTGCAAAAACAAACAAAACGATGAACAGAATAAGAGGAATATAGATGCTGAACGTATATATTGCCTGAATAACAGCTGGCGATACTGTGGTTGCAAGTCCGTCGTAAGATGCAAGTCCAAGGCACCAGCCGATTATTGAAGCTCCGATACCTGATCCGACCTTATTTCCAAAGCTGCATGCACTCTGGGCCGTAGCTACCATTCTTCTACCATACTTATATTCATTATAGTCAATCGCCATTGCAGACATAACCCCCATGAGGCACATCATGGGAATGTTTGCGAAAGTTCCAAAGCATGAAAGTGTGGTGTTATAAACAAAATGTGTTGGATTAAAGAGTCTCAAGGCTGTGCCAATCGCCCCGATAAGGAATGAAACCCTGAGCGTCTTAGTAACTCCAAGCTTTTTGGACATGGGGCCGACTGCAACAAAACCAAGAATAGTAGGTATCATACCGATAGCGCCCTGTATGGCAACCAGGTTGTCATCACCATATATCCACTTGCAGTAATATGTACCCGATGCACCGCCAATTCCGTAAGAGATATTTGCACAGAAATTCATGATCAGGATCATTACCCAGTACTTGTTTCCAAAAAGAGATTTAAGCGCCTCGCCAAATGGTACGGGAGCCTCTTCATCAGGCATGGTCTCATCCTGAACACCTTCACCTATGGCTGTTTCTTTTGCCTTCAGATAGCAGATGAACAGCGCAAGTGCAATAAATAATCCAAATATTGCTCCCATCTTGATCCATGCACTCTGATTGCCGCCAAGAGCGTTTGTGATGGGGATCACTGCTACTGCTATTATCATACCTGATACATATCCAGCAGCAGCTCTCCAGATTCCCATAGTCCCACGCTCCTCCTGACTGTTAGTTCTGACAACCAGAATTGATGCATATGGGATACATATTGCTGTATAGATCACTGCAGACAGCAAAACATTTGTTATGAGCAGGTATCCAAGCTGCATTGTCTCACCCCAGTTCTTTGGAACTGTAAAAAGAGACACGATAACAAGAGCAGCCGGTATTGCCATTCTCAAAATCCATGGCCTGTATTTTTCTTTTCCCGGAGCTGTATGGTCAACTATGTGGCCCATGAAAATATCCGTAAACGCATCGATTACCTTACAGATCAGAAGCATTGTTGCTATCGCACCTGCAGCGATTCCAACCTTATCTGTGTAGAAGTAAGTTAGCTGTCCAACCAGTCCTGAAATGATATTCAGCGAAAACTGCCCCAGACTATCAGCAAAATAGTCTCCGGTACGCATAACCTTTTGCACACCGTATCTGTCCTTTCCCAATGTTTTTCTTGCCATTTCTTTTTCCCTCCGTTTTCGAACTTAATGATTGTATAAAAATACTATCATCATGCCGCCATCGATTATTGTAAATATGCGATTGATTGTTGTAATTTTGTGACATAGCATTTTCTTATTGATTCAAATTGACATTTTAAATCTGCAGAGGCTAGAATTATTGCAAATATGTGAAAAATATTGTAATTCTGCAGTCACATGCGCATTGAGGTTAAATATGAACAATTCAACAAAACAACTAGTCAAAGTATTACAGTTCATCTACAACTCAACTTTTATGCCCCTGCACTTATTTGAAAATGATGAGTGCATATGTTCCATGCCCTCCTACGAGCTGCCCATGGACCTTATCGTTGCCTACAGAGATAACCTTGTTTCTGCAGATTCAGAGATTTACTATTATTCAACGAAAGAGTTTCTGTATGTGGGAATTGTTAAGAATGAGCGCCAAAAAAGAGACATTATATTAGGACCGGTTGCCAGTACATCCCTATCTGAAAGCGATATTGATTCACTGATCGCAAGCTATGCACTGCCCGTGATATTTAAGGAACAAATCTGGGATTTTTATGACAAGACACCAAAGTTCACTATATCTCAGCTTCTGAACATTCTGGCCCTTGTATATAAAGAATTGAACGGAAAAACAATAGATGTTTTTGAACACTTTGGATTTACTGATAAAGCAGAAGAACAGGCCGTAGGAAAACATCATTCCCACGCTCTGATTGAAAACAAAGAACAATCGCATTTCCATGACACATACTATTTTGAACAGCAATACTACGGCTTTATCGAAAAAGGCGATTTAGAAGGTCTTCAGCATTTTATGCAGTCAGTTCCCTCTTTTACCGAGGGGCGTACTTCAAACGACTCTCTCCGTCAGGCAAAAAACATTTTCATATCATCCACTGCGCTTACAACAAGGCATGCAATCGCCGGCGGTCTTGATATTGAAACCGCATATCAGCTCTCCGATTCCTATATCCAAGAAGCTGAAAAAATGTCCGATCAGAAATCAATAATGGCTCTCAATGCAACGGTTGCAATTGACTTTACCAGCCGCGTTGCTGAAGCAAAAATACCAAAGGGGATGCCGGAGGACATTTATCTCGCGATACAGTTTATCTCAAATCATGTAAACCAGAATATCTCTGTTGAGGAAATTGCCAGACACCTTAACATGGACAGAACTACCCTGTCCAAAAAGTTCAAGCGTGAACTTGGCTTTAATATCAGCTCCTATATAATGAGGAGAAAACTTGAAGAAGCAAGGAGCCTTCTTACCTTTACCGATAAAACCATAAGTGAGATCAGCGAATATCTGTGCTTCTCTACCCAGAGCTACTTTCAGAACGTCTTTAAATCCAAATACGGAATGACTCCAAAGCAGTTCAGAAGAACAAAGTCGCTAAAGCAGTAATATACACAAGTCCATTCCACTGACTTTAAAATTTCCACAATTTTGCTAAAATATATTTATTAATTCATATATAAAAAAGGAGTCCGCTGTGGAGAATAAATCTAATGTTAACAGCATTGGCAGTACTATTGGCCAGTTTGTCACAGAATCCAGTGATACTGTAATCGATACAATACCTTTGTTTGATATAAACGCATACCCCGAAGCTATGCATGACCTGATAACAGAATGCAACAGAAGGATTAATGAAGCCAACAGCAAATACCGCACTGCAAAATACAGAGAGGATATGTTTGCCAGGGGACTGAAAGCAGGTATGTACTTCTGTTCTTTTGATCGGGACGAAAACCTGCTGAGCTTTGAATTCAACGAAGAGACCAGACATATGCTTGGCTACGATGGCCTTGAGGATCTGCCTGATGAATTCGACAGCTGGGTTAAGACTCTTGTTCCTGAAGAGCGGGATGGCATTGTTAAGCTGTTCTGGGACTCAGTGCGAATGCACCGGGAACTTCCGGATATCACTCATGCCACTTACCGCATGATAAAAAAAGACGGCAGCATCATCTGGGTCACAGGTGCCGGAAGATTCATAAGACGTCCGGATGACGGCTCTCTTGAGATCTACATGGGGTGCTACCGCGATATCACTGCTCAGAAAAAGCTTGAAGAATATTTAAAGATCATCGAGGCAATCGGCAAGGTCTTCAATTTCTCCATGTTTATTGATGTCACTGATATGAGTTATCGCATGATCAGCAGCAATGAATTTGTGGATGCTGTTCCAAAGGACCCTGATGCCATGCAGTTCCTTAAGAATAATGTATCTGCATCAGTGGCAGAGAGTTTCCGACAGGATCTGTATGAATGGCTTGACAAGGATAAAATCCTTACAGCTATTGAAGAACACGGAACGACGAGTAAAGAATTTTACAGCGAAGGTGCACATCGCTGGTTTGAGGGAATCTTCATGGTCGGAGACCGCAATGAAGACGGCAGTCTGGCACACATTGTATACGGCTGTCAGGATACCACGGAAGCCAAACTTCAGAGTCTGGCACAGCAGAAAAAGATTTCCGAATTTGAGACAGAGATCTATATAGATTCTCTTTCAAAGATAAGGAACCGGAAGTTCCTCGATGAAAAACTTATTTATGAGCCTTGTAAAGCTGTAGTCATGGCTGATATTGATCTTTTTAAAAACATCAATGACACTGCCGGCCACCGGGTTGGCGATGCGGCAATACAAAAAGTCGCACAGATCCTGGATGAGTCCATAAGAAAAGACGATGTTGTCATCCGCTACGGCGGCGACGAATTCATGATGGTTTTCTTTAATATTTCAAAGGAAGATCTTGAGCACAAACTCTCCCACATGAAGTCAGCACTTAGCTCTGTAAAGATCGAAAGCTGTCCGGATGTCCGGATAACCATGAGCTTTGGAGGTGCGTACGGAACAGAGCTTGTCAATAATATGATTCCGGCCGCAGACAAGGCGCTTTATGAATCTAAGAAGGTCAGGAATACATATACCCTGGTCGAAATCTAGAAACAAAATACTGCTTTAATATCTAAATCTTCTTCAATTCCGGAATAATATCGTAATCATCCGTTATGGTCACCACGGCATATGTACTTTCGCCGCTGCTTGTCCGGGGATTACCTGCCATTCC
>CAMNOS010000102.1 GCA_946546925.1 uncultured Butyrivibrio sp. | reverse complement strand
ACCGAAAGAATAGCTGCAAGTACCTTGGCCGCTATCTTTCTCTTCTTTGTCTTTCTTACCATAGTGTTCCTCCCATTTCTTTTTAGCCTGCTGATCGTCGACAAACCGCAGACCTGGTAAACGTAAATGTAAGTTTATACATATTTAATAATGTAATCGCTTACATATCTATAAAAATGTGCCTTTATATTATCATATCGTTCAGAGAATACACAAGATGTATTGATGACATTTTTGCACTATTTTAACTAATTAATAGACAAACTTTTAGAGTGTTTTTTGTGTGATATGCACATATGAATATGAATTTTCTATAAACTGTGCGGATTTTCTAGTGCAGAATTTTGATGATAGCGTTTTCATATAAACTGCATTGAAGGCATCTGTTTCCGGGCAGTTTATGATTTGTTTAGATACGCTCATGTAAGATGCAGTTTCCGTTTTCAGGCAGGCATCCATTCGCTTGCCGGTCTTGTACAACAAAAAAACAGCGATCACATCCTAAAATGTAATCGCTGCATATATCGTGTGCGTGACAGGATTCGAACCCACGACCTTCTGGTCCGTAGCCAGACGCTCTATCCAGCTGAGCTACACGCACATATGCCTAATTCGGCAACAAAGTATATTTTATAAGAGTGCCTCGGTTTTGTCAAGTTTTTTTCAATAATTTCATATAAAAACGCCCTTTCGCAGGAGACAGATCCATTGAAAAGGCGCCGTTTGCATCGCTGTATAGCTTAAAGTTCTTTTTCTGCCATCTCCGCTGCCTTCGTCTCGGCAACCAGCTTCTCCATGTCAGGTCTTGCGAACTCGAAGCATGCCATAAGTTTTTCCGAGAAAACTCCGCACTCGCCGTTTTTGATCATCTCATAGGCTCTGTCCAGAGGATAAGCCGACTTGTAAACACGATCGCTGACAAGGGCATCATATACATCCGCAAGAGCCGTGAGCTGTGCGGCAATAGAATTCTCCTCTCCCTTGAGACCGTCAGGATATCCCCTTCCGTCATATCTCTCATGGTGGTGCCTGCAGATGTCAAGGCAGGCCTCATAGTACTCCTTGTCCTGGATATCTTTTAACATCTCAATAACCTCACACCCTCTTGTGGTGTGGGATTTCATCACTTCAAACTCCTCATTGGAAAGCCTGCCCGGCTTAAGAAGGATCGAATCCGGAACTGAGATCTTGCCTATATCATGCATGGCAGATGCCTGCGTTATGACGTCTATATTGTGAGGTGTAAGGCCAAGCTCAGGGTAGTTGTTCATGGCTGTAAGTGCCAGGATACGAACGAAACCTTTGATCCTCTTAAGGTGATATCCCGACTCCATGTTTCTGAACTCAACTATGGTGGCAATTGTATCTATGACCTTTTCGTTGCTGTTTCGAAGCTTCTCTTCCTGCTTCTTGAGGTAGATAAACTGTTTCTTTAAGACTCTGGTCTGATCATCAACCTGATTCTCAAGGTTGTTCTTGTGGTCATACAGCTCGATCGTTCTGGACACTCTCCTGTCTACGATCACGGGATCAAAGGGTTTGTGAATAACATCGGCTGCACCCTTCTGATAACTTGTACGCTCAGCCTCAGTTGAAGTATCCGCAGTGATCATAAGAACCGGTATGGTCTCATTGAGGTTATCTCTTTTCGTCATCTCCTCAAGCACTGCATACCCGTCCATTTCAGGCATGACAATATCAAGGAGTACCGCTGCAAGTTTGCCCTCATTCTGCTCCATCATCTTAATGGCCTCGAGGCCGTTGCCGGCCTCAAGGATATTGTATTTGTCTTTGAAGATCTCTCCAAGAATACCTCTGTTGATCTCATTGTCATCAACAACAAGGATTGAACGATCAGCCATGTATTCCTCCAATATGTTATCTTTCTACGATTGCAGCGCAGCCCATTCCTCCGCCAACACACAGAGTAGCCAGTCCCTTGTGGGCATCTCTTCTCTGCATCTCGTAAAGAAGTGATACCAGGATTCTGTTTCCGGAACATCCTACAGGGTGTCCTAATGCGATGGCTCCGCCGTTTACATTGAGAACATCGCTGCTGAATCCAAGATCATGCTGAACAGCCACAGACTGAGCAGCAAAAGCTTCGTTGGCTTCGATCAGGTCAAAATCTCCAATCTGATAGCCTGCCTTCTTCATGACCTTCTGAGTTGCTGCTACAGGGCCGATTCCCATGATGCTGGGCTCTACGCCGGCAAGCTCTCCTGCGATCCAGGTTCCAAGAGGCTTAACACCGAGCTCTTTAGCCTTCTCCTCACTCATTACAATGATAGCCGAAGCCGCATCGTTGATGCCTGAAGAGTTGGCTGCTGTAACAACTCCGCCGTCCTTCTTGAATGCAGGTTTGAGATGGGAAATGCTCTCGACGGTAACGCCTTTTCTCGGGCCTTCATCAGTATCAAAAACAATTGTCTCTTTCTTTTTCTTTATCTCAACAGGAACGATCTCTTCCTTGAATTTGCCCTCTGCAATTGCCTTTTCTGCCTTGTTCTGAGACCATGCAGCGAACTCATCAAGCTGCTGCCTGGTCAGGTGCCACTGCTCGGCGATATTCTCAGCTGTGATACCCATGTGGTATCCACCGAAGGCATCAGTCAGGGCGTCCTTGATCATGGCATCCTGAAGCTCTCCCGAGCCCATGCGGTAGCCGTAACGGCCCTGCTGCATAAGGTAAGGAGCCATGGACATGTTCTCCATTCCGCCTGCCACGATGATATCAGCATCGCCCATTCCGATGAGCTTGGCTGCAAGATTGACACAGTGTAGTCCGGATCCGCAGAGAACGTTTATTGTTGTTGCCGGAACCTCTACAGGTATCCCTGCATTTATAGCTGACTGTCTTGCGGGGTTCTGTCCAAGACCCGCCTGGATAACGCAGCCCATGTAAACCTCATCCACCTGAGAGGGCTCTACTCCGGCTCTTTTAAGCGCCTCTTTGATAACGATTGCTCCAAGAGCGGGTGCCGGTGTAGTCGAAAGACTGCCTCCCATTGTTCCGATTGCTGTCCTGCAGGCACCTGCCAGTACTACTTTTCTTGCCATTACCATCCCTCCAAATCTGTTTTTTTTATATATAGTTATATAGAAAAAAGAAGTGGAAGTCCCCCGCATATGCGAAGTCCCACCACTTTTATTTTATCATCTTAATGTTTAGCCCTCAACGCATTTTAGATAATTTTCATACTTCATCATACGCCGAGATTGGCGTTAAACTCCCTTATCCTCTCGTCCTGATAGGCCCCGCTATACCTTCCATCAAGAAAAAGAGCAAACGCCTCGTCCTTAAGCAGTTTCCAGCTCTCTGTTTCCCTCCCCGCAAGTATGGGAAAATAAAGCACCCGGTTAGTCTTTGCAGCGTCAAGGTCTCCCGGAGCGTCACCGCACATAAGCACCTTTCCGGGATCATATCCCTTTTCAAGTACTTTGCTTATGCAAAACGCCTTGCTGCCTATCTCCTGCGTGCAGATCAGATCCACATAGGGTAATAACCCATATCTGCCCCATTCATTCCTGACTGCCTCAGGATTGGCACTTGAAACGACCACAATATCAGCCTTTCCTCTTATGATATCGAAAGCCTCTCTTACTCCTTCAAAAGGGCGCAAAAGTTCATCAGGGAGCGCATCAACTGTTTTGTTCACGCTCATGCTCCAGGAAAGAGCTTTTTGGAAAATCTCATTTTCCTGAAGTTTCCCCTTTAATGCACCATTGGACAGCTCTTTTGCATTATCTGCCCAGGTGCAGAATTCATCTACCCCCGGGATCTTAGTAAAAGAAGCATCCACCTCTTTGAGCATCATGGCAAGGCCCTTAAACCTGTTGATGCCTCTGGTCCTGCTGTAGAGGTTGATCACATTCCACCTCTCAAGGATCTCTTCCTGTCGGTCTTCAAGCTTCCACTCCCTGACAAGGCATGGGCCAAAGGCTCTCACATGCTTGATGGTCATGGTATCCATGGCGCATCCGTCCGAGTCTATGCAGACCGCATATTCATGTTTTTTCTCAAACTCATCAAATACTGACATCTCTACCTCCGGGTATCCCATCTTCCGCAGAACACGGTTTCTTCAGCAGTTCCTTTAAATTTGCTCCTGCCAACAATCTTCTCAACGGCTGCATGTATATTCTCCCGGTTAGAGCCGTAGGCATTTATAAATGTGTGGACATTGGCCACATCGATCAGATGGTTAGTGTAATTGAGACTGATGCCTATTGTCGGCACCTCTTCCACATACCAGGGCATCTCCTGTGAATGAGAGCAGGAGAACACCACTCTCTCAGTGTTCTTTTGGGCATAGCCCCTTACATTGATAACAAGAAATACCACATCAAACTTATCTTTAAAGGAAGATCGCTTTCCCTGATCCAGCATTTTGATGAAGTTCATGAAGTTCACGCCATTCTCTGCTTCCAGGTCGTAAAAGCTCGGGCACTGGGTCACTTCAAAACCTGCATCCGTCAGCTCCTCTGTCACCAGTTTTCTGACAGGATCCCCGTCGTAGGCTTTGCTGTTGGGTGTACTTGCTACATAAACCAGAAACGCTCTGTTTTTCTTAGTAACATCGATGGGAAGCAGATGCCTGGTATCCTTGACCAGTGTGATGCCCGCATCCGCAGCAGCTTTCGTATACTCATGGTGCTCAGCACACCCGATTACAGAGAGCTCTTTTTCATCGGGATAAAGATTCTTCTCTGCATTCATATGCAGGTGTGCCTTCATCCCCAGTATCCTGTGAAGTGCATCTTCAAGCCTCTTCTCTGAGATCCTGCCGTCTTCAAGAGCCTCTTTGATGTATCCCTTATCCTCTTCATAGTCGTTGGCAAAAAGGAACATGTCACAGCCCGCCGCTATGCAGGCAGGAACCATCTCCCGCCTGGGTATCAGAGTTGTGAGTCCGATCATATGTGAGGCATCCGAAACAATGAGCCCGTTGAAAGACAGTTCTTTTCTGAGGACGCCCCAAAGCAGCTCCTTCGAAAGAGTTGCCGGCATAATCTCATCGTCAGTAAGGCCGGGATTATACTCTCTCTGAAGAGCCGGCTGGGAAATGTGACCTATCATCACAGTCTCCAGTCCCTCATCTATCATGGTCTTATAGACCTTGCCAAATGTCTTTCTCCAGGCATCAGCTGTAAGGTCATTGTGAGCCGGAGAGATATGAGGATCCAGTTCGTCGCACCCGTCCCCCGGGAAGTGCTTCAAAGTACATGCCATGTTGGGAGCAGCATCCTTGATTCCCCTGATATATGCTCTCACGTTCTCTGTGACCCTGTCTGCGTCACTTCCAAAGGACCTGGTGTTGACTATTGTATTTCTCCAGTTGAGGTAGAGGTCCGCAACAGGATTAAACATCCAGTTGACGCCGATAGCTGCTGCCTCTTTGCCGGACACATATCCCATGCGATAAGCAGTCTCTGTGCCTTCTGATGCTCCTGCCTCCGCGGCAGAAGCCACAAAAGTCCCCTCTTTAAGAACGCCGTTTCCTCCCTCATCGCAGTTGGCTGCCACGAATACCGGGACTTTGCTGTATCTCTGAAACAGCTCGTTCTGCTTAAAGACCTCTTCCTTGCTTCCGCCCTGCCAGCGCATTCCGCCGGGGGCGATACTCTCCATCTGATTCTTAATATAAGCTTCATCAGCTCCGGGAACAGACTTGAGCAGGATAAAGAGCTGCCCTATCTTCTCATCCAATGTCATTCCCTCTATTGTTTTTTCCACCCACTCAATATCATCGCTATTTAAGTAATAAGGTTTTTTAGTCAGATCAACCATGTTATTCTCCCGCTTTCATTTTGTTAAAAGAACTTCTGATAAAAGAATGTTATAATGCGTTAGTTTCCTGATACACAGATATCTTACGTGCATTTAGCACAATATTACGGTAAAATAAGATAAAACGTTGTATTTTATAGAAGGTGATATTCAGAATGACGTTATAAGGACGTTTAGAAAGAAAACAGATGGACGAAAAACAGATGAATACTTTAATCAGCTGCAGGGAGCTGTTTGACATATTTGTAATGTCACTTCGTATTCCCCGCCACATATTTACCGAAACTTCAGAGAATCTTTCAGAGATTGATTTCCATTTCCGGAAGGATCTAAGTCCCTCCTTTGACTATGCAGCGATGCTTAAAGAGATGACAAGGCATGTCAGCAGATCTTACCCTGTGGACTATGAGGATTCCTTCGGCGCGCACTACATTGTCCTTAAGTACGATGCTCTTTCGAACGATGAATACGAGATATGGGGACCTCTTCTGTACGAGAGCGCAAGTGAGCAGACGCTTTTGACCCTTATGGAAAAGCACAGCATCCCCGCTTCCCACTTTGAAGACCTTCGGCAGTTCTTTTTCCGGATCACGCTTATAAAAGACGTTCTGTCCTTCAACCGGTTCATTGATCAGATCTTCAGTCTGATAGAAGGGCAGAGCATTTCACTGCACATTGAAAAGCCGGACTTCTCGAAAAGAGAAGAGGAAAAACAAAACATAGATATAATGATCCCAAAGTCAGTTGCTGCCTTTTCCGCCCTGGAAGCAAGATATGAAGTGGAGAGAAGGCTAATGGACGCAGTGACAAGAGGCAGTATCAGGGATGCTGTTCAGGCATACAACCTCTTTATGGGCTTTAAACTTGAACAAAGAACCCCGGACCCGGTCCGCAATACCAAAAACATGCTGATAACCGTCAACACTCTGCTCCGAAAGGCTGCGGAAAAAGCCTATGTCCATCCTCTTCATCTTGACAATATCTCCACCAGGATGACGAAAGAGATCGAGGGCTGCAAGTCTGTCATCGAGCTTGAAAATCTGTGTGAAACTATGATCAGGAAGTACTGCCTCCTGGTAAGTTCTCACTCCAGAGCAGAGTACTCTCCTGTAATTAGGGACGTGATGAGATATATTGACTTTCATTACCATGAAAAAGTCACGCTCCAGAGCCTTTCAGAGCAGTTCTGTGTCAGCAAAAACCACCTTTCCCACATCTTCCATCAGGAAGTGGGGCAGACCCTGACCGACTACATAAATACCCAGAGAATTGACAGGGCCATTCTTCTTCTCAATACCAGCGGAGATTCCATGCCTGTCATTGCGGAGCAGTGCGGCTTTTCAGATGCCAATTACTTCACCAGAACCTTCCGCAAATATAAGAATATGTCTCCGCTTCAGTACAGACAGATGATGAATGCAAAAGAGCCTCCCGGGGAAAACTGATTCCCCGAGTGGCTCTTTGTAAAAATTCATCATGTTTGTGAAGCCCGTGCTTTTAATGTCAGATTCTGGATAGGCTAAGGGGAAGCTCAAGGCCGTGGGATGTGAGGAGCTGTTCATCCCTAAGTATATCCTCCGCTTTACCATCTGCGATTATCCTTCCGTCATCAAGCAGAAGGACCCTCTTGCAGGTGTCCATGACAAAATCCAGGTCATGGGAAGTTATGAGCTTAAGGGCATTTATCTCATTGAGAATTTTTATCAGGTTCTTTCTGTTTCTGGGGTCAAGCGCTATAGAAGGTTCATCCATGATGATGATATCCGGCTTCATTGACAGGATTGTTGCAATGGCCGCAAGCTTCTTTTCACCGCCCGAGAGCTTGTAGTTATGTTTCTTTCGAAGCTCCGTTATGTGGACCTTTTCAAGCGCTTCTTTGACTCTTGCCTCTACCTCTTCCTCAGAGAGTCCATAGTTCTGCGGCCCAAAGGCAACGTCTTCCTCAACAGTTGACAGGAAAAGCTGGCTGTCTGAGTCCTGAAAGACATAGCCCACGTGCTCCCTGATATGGTTGAGGTTCTTCCTGTTCATGGTGTGCCCTGCCACCTCCAGCTGCCCCTTATAGTTCAGGTAAAGCCCCACAAGAAGCTTCATCAGCGTGGACTTTCCTATTCCATTCGCGCCTATTATTCCGATGCTCTCCCCGTCGTGGGCAACAAGACTTATGTCCTTAAGTACCTCGTTGTTGTCCTCGTAGGTGAAGCTTAAGTTTTTGATATTGAGTAGTTCTCCGTGTATTCCGGTGTGCATTCCTCTGATTCCTTTTTATAATACTGATACGCAATTACACTGACGATACTGTGTGTGTCAAAGAACAAATCTTATGATAATAAAAACTATGATCCATCCGATCGGATATGCCATTTCCTTAAGGGAGGCGCTTCTCTTTTTTACCCTGAAATCGCCGTTAAAACCTCTGAGCATCATGCTCTCATACACGACACCCGCCCTGTCCATGCTGCGAAGGAGCCACTGACCCACAAGCGTCCCCCAGGCCCTGTAATGAATGCCCTTCTGGGATGGTGCCCTCAAGTGATACGCCGTTGTTATACGGTCTGCCTCAGCACCCATGAGTCCGAAATATCTGTAGATCAGGAGGATCACGATCACAATCACCCTGGGAACATTTAGTTTTCTCAGGGCGTAGCAGATCTCTTCGATCGAAGTGATGGCTATGAGGATGTAGGCTGAAAACACCGAAAAGATGCCCTTTAGCATCAGCGTCACCATGGATATGACGCCTCCGGTGACAGGTATTCCTCCCACAAGCATCCCGGTTGCCGGATCTGTCTTTTGCCCGATGACCATGAGAACCTCTCTGTCAAAAAACGGATTGAAGATCCCCACAAATATCACCAGGGGCAGGATCAGGCGCATCCTGTAGATCCCGTCCTTAAAGGACAGCTCTCCCACCACAAAGCCAAAAACAGGAAACACCGCCATGAGGATCAGTCTCTGCAGGTCATATTTGCCAATTGACGCAACAGTAACTATATAAATAACGCAAACAAGCAGCTTCCCCAGAGGATGAAGGTTGTTCATCCAATGAGTACGCTGCTGAAGATTCTGAAGCTTATCCAGTTCTCGAAGATTACTCTCAATTGAATTCATGTAAAGCCGTTAGTTATTCATGTACCGGCTGTTCCGGTCTCTTCCTTCTTTCTGAAAAATCTGAAAGCATAGCAGGCACCTACCGTGATCCCGACAACCACAAGGGATCCGACGATTCCTGAGAAGCTGGTTCCAACTGCCGATTCAGTGTTCTTAAATGTGTAATCAGGCAAAAGAGATGTGCTCTCCTGTATGCCGGCTGCCGTATCGTAAACTCCGCCTTCCGCCTCAAGCTCTGTGGTTCCTGCAACCTGCTCCATTGACCACTCGAGGCCGTCAGGGAATGCAGAAGCAAAGAGTGAAATCGCTCCACCTGCGACAGCTGCAGCAACAGCGATGGCGATAACCGTATTCTTAAGAGAGAGCTTACCCTCTTTTGATACTTTCTCAGAGCTTTCTCCTACGCCCCAGAGAAGCGTAGGTCTGGCTTCATATACAAAAACAAGAACCGCAGCAGTGATGAGCCCCTCAACAAACCCTATAGCCAGGTGAATAGGCTGCATTGTTGCAACAAATACAGAGAACGGAAGCTCTGTAACACCCGACAGAAGAGTCTCTATGCAGACAGAAAAAGCGCCAAGCTGAAGTGTAAGCACGCAGCCAATTATCGATGCTGCTATTATTTTGGCCCTTGATGCACCTTTTTTCATCATGGGTCTCCATATCAGGAGAGCCCCCACAAAGCACCCGTAAAAGGCCATGTTCCAGACATTACACCCAAGAGCCAACAGCCCGCCGTCAGCGAACAGAAGACACTGTATCAGCAGAACTCCTATCATTGTAATAAAGCCGCCAAAGGGCCCAAGAAGAGCAGAAAGCATCATTCCGCCGCAGAGATGTCCTGAAGAACCTGTCCCCGGAATAGTAAAGTTCAGCATCTGTGTGGCAAATACAAATGCCCCCATAACTCCCATTACAGGAATCTTCTCAGGATTGTTCTCCTTCCTGATCTCATTTACAGAAAGCCCTGCTGCTCCTGTAGATAATACATACATTGTTCCGGCAACAGCCGGTGCCACTAAGGCGTCCGCCATATGCATAAATAGTCACCTCCAAAATACTTTTATGTCAAAGCATAGTATAGTTGGAGTCATGTGGCATCACAAGCCCCCCAGGGGGTTATTTTTATGCATTTTAGCACCGCTCCATGGGGACGGGGT
>CAMNOS010000101.1 GCA_946546925.1 uncultured Butyrivibrio sp. | reverse complement strand
TGGAGGATAAAAAGAACCTTATGCTCAGATTCAGGGGCTCGGAGAACCAGAGGGTCATCGACGTAAAGAGTACCCTTGAAAAGGGAGAGGTGGTGCTTTCAAAGTACAACGACAAAGATGAATCCAGGTTATAGCTACACATGGTCATAATGCATGGTCACAAGTCCGACTGCCCAAAATACTACGTTTTGGATTCATTATCTCTATAAAAGAAAAGAGCTTATCGCTCGGATAAGCTCTCTAACGCACCCGCTTGTATTAGCCAGGAAGGGTGCGTTATTGTTTTCATTGTTGGACATGCAGTAATTTTTTACGCTCCATTTCCAAACAGCCAACTGAAAAATCCCAGGTTTTTGGTCCCGATTGTAAAGTTCACTTTTTTGCTTCCGACTGAGTTCGTACCGTCACCGGTAATGATAATCGTAGCCTTTCCTCTGTTCACGTTGTTGATGTAATTCACAGAATAAACATTTCTTGGCACTTCAGTCCAAACCTTGCCCTGTTTAATCAAAACCCGGATTTCAGGCCTGATGGATTTTCCGGTGTACTCCTGCTTGCCGACAGCCACGTCTTTGCCCTTGCTGTTCTTTTCTTTTGCAACAATCTTTACCTTGGTTAGATTGACCACTGTACTGTCAGCCTTATGGACACTGTATGTAGTGGTAATCTCCTGTGACTGGTAGTTGCCTTTACCTGTCACCTTCACCGTTATCTCTTTAGCCGTGGTATCACTGTCAAGTGTGAGCCTGGACTTGGACGTAAGCTCAGTATCGCCGTCGAAATACCTCACGCTGTAATCCTTGGCGGACAGCTGCACTTTGTCAATGGAAACCATCGGTGCCGACAGGTACTTGCCGGGTTTGGTGTAGATCAGATCCGCCGACTTGGCTTTTGCTCCTTCGAAAGGTGCCGCTTTTATGGAAAAGAGCTTGTTGCTGATTGAGGCATGTCCCGCATAATTGCCGATGAATGACACGGCGTACTTGCCTGTGCCCACGTTCTTGTTATTGGAGTAGATTATTTTGTAGTCTTTTCCGGGCGAAAGGACTTCTTTACTGCTGTCTGCCTTTGTAACTGTTACTGTGACGTCCGGCTTGGCACCGGCCCGGTCATAAAGTATGTCTTCATCCGGATATGTAAGCTCTGCGGTCATGGCGCTGGTCTTGTCCGGCTGGATCTTAAAGGTCTTGGTGATTTCTCCAAGGTAATCGCCGTCGGCCTCGACCTTGATTGTGGCAGTGCCCGCCGCAATGTTTGATTTTGAAATGTAAGTTACATGATAGTCTGTGCCTTCCATCAGAGGCGTCCTGGATGTTCCTGCTGTTACAGTAAGTTCTCCTGGAACTTCAGGCGTTGAGCAGGTTAGTGTTTGCTCTTTGCCGTTGTAGATATGTGTCTTTGGCTTAAGTGCAACTTTTATAGTGTAGTTCCTGGCATCTGCCGCTGCCGTTACCCTGACGCTAATGTTCTCAAGTTTTCCGGTGAAATTGCCCTTACCGCTGATGTCTACTGTTGTGTCTTCTTTGACTGTAGCTTGGTTGCTGATGCTCATGTCTGAAGCTTTTAGCTGATAGTCGCCGTAAGTGATTATAGGACTTGCTTTTTTTCCACTCTGGATCTTGATTTCATCAGGCACAGTGATAAGTCTTCTTTCTTTAAGGATACCCAGATCTGCCTGCTGGATGTAGAAGTCAAGAATCTTCTTTCCCGTGAAATTGCCCTTACCTGTTACTGTTATGGTCGCAGGTTTTCCTTTTGCATTGTAATTCGTGTTGTTACTGTACTTAACAGTGTAGTCCACACCTTCGATAAGAGCTCCGCTGCCTCCAATGACGGTTACAGTAGGTTTTAAGGCATATCCCTTATAAACTGTCTCATAGTGCTCTGTGGCAGGATTATAGTAAAGACCATCGTATGGATCTGCAGAGGTATCATCAAACATCACGCTGAAAGAACCTTCAGGGAAATCACTGAAAACACCCTTTATTGTGGTGTCGTTAAGGACAGGGAAGCGATACGTCGATTCGGTTGAAACCAGCTGGTCATCAATGTACCATCCGACAAAGGCTCTGTCTTCTTCAGGAACAGCTGATACCTGGCAGAACTCGCCAGCGTAGTAAAAGCCTCCGCCCTCAACACTTCCGGGGCCTTCAGCCTCAGAGTCAACTTTGAGAGAAACTATGTCTCCATCTGATTGTTCGATGTCTGGTGATAGAATATTGCCTTCAGTGTCAGATACTGTTGTGGAGTCGCCTGAGATAACTGCTGTTACGGTTTCATCTTTACATATTTCTATCTGTTGAAAACTAATAATTTTGTTCGGGGAGATACTCTCACCTGAGTAACTAGCTGAAGTAATAGAAACATCTCCATTATCATATGCCGTTGCTCTAATAGTATAGATGCCGTCAGATGGGATAATAACCACTTGTTGTCCATCACTATCAATAAATGTTGCTATGCCATCTTCAATATTAACTGGCTCGTTATTGATAATCTGACCAACGACATTGTTGTTTCCATCACGGACTGTAACATCCACCGGACAGTTTATCATTATTATTTCTATATTATCCAGTTCGGAGTCTACAATATAATCAGATAATTCAAGAGAATCAATCCAGGCAAGTGTAAGTTCTGGATAATGATTAATCATTATATAGTCTTTAACTATAGTGTCTTCCACTAAATCTCTGCTTCCCAAGAAAAGTCGCGAATTAGCTATTAAAGAAACTTCTCTTGCGATCATGGTAATCCAGTCCCACAGATTTAATCCTCCAGGGCGAAATCTCGTTTTGACTATATCGTATATCGTATTTTGATATTCCTCTACAAAAGTATAATCACTAGGAATTCCTTTAATGAGATCATCTAATAATCTCTTATTAGCATAGTTAATGAATTTATTCTTTGGAAATAACTCTTCATAGCAGCGTAAATTCTTTCTAAGTCGTTCTTCAGAACCCTTATTGCCTAAAATATACTTGTAAGTTGCTCGCATTTTCCCATAGTTCTCATGAAATGAGTTACTACGGAAGTTGCCATCGTCAATATAATAAGTTGTACCAAATCTGCCATATACCCAACCGTAGCCATTATTGGGGGTTACTAAAGGAACCAGGTCGACAATATTGACAATATTGACAATATTCTTATACTTTTCGAGTCTCTCTTTTGACCACCAATGAGGAACAGTACTGTTTTGGGGGCATTCAAAACAAAAAGCATAAACATTCTCGGACGAAATGCCTTCAATAGCCCCATCATCAAGTTTCATTGCGGTTAAGTTGGATACTGCAGCTGCTCTACTATACCCACAAATCCAGACCTTTACATGTGACTTGTCATCTAAGTCCTCAAGATGTCTTTTTAGACGGTTTATTACCTCATCCGATGCTATATTAAATCCATTGTGATGACCTGTAGTGGTCCCTGATATGCCATCTCCTACATTAGCATTACCGGCCCATTCGCTCAAATAGCCTCCACCGCGAACAGCAATCATTACTAATGTGTATTCTTCATTGTCTTTTTCTATTTGTCTTCTACCTATGGCTGTTCCGATAGTGTCTCCGTCAGGATCTTCATAAACTATGTCTGACTCTAGGGGATTATCTGACTCTCTGAATTGGAAATCCAGTTTTGTCATTAGATCCTTAATATAACTTGCTCTTTTTGGTGTTCGAGTGTAATCATCCGGATCCATTGCTGCCATTGCAACTCTCATAGACATTTTGATTAAGTCATTCTGAACAGTTGTGCTGGGGGTGAAAAAAGCTCCAAGATCCGCATTGAGGTGATACTCTGTTTCTTCCACAATACTATCCGGATTTGAGAGAGAGAATGTAAAGGTATCTTCATCTCCTTTATACTCAAGTTTTTCTTTATCGTAGAATGATACCTGAATAGTGTGATTACTAGTGACATTTTCAAATGAATATTCTCGAATATCCCCAAAATGAACCACGCCATCTACTATGCATGACGATACAATATACCCTGGATCTGGTGTAAAAATGAAGGTCTTGTTTTCTCCTTTATCAACACTTACAATCCCTGACGGGTTGATGGATCCATGTTCTCCGGCTGATGCATCTATCATAAAGCATATTCCGCTGGGATTGTATGCATTGTAATGGATTGTAGCATTCAGAAGGGATTCATTCCCCTCTTCGATAAAAATATCGTTAAATTCCTCTTCGCTTCCGTCGTAGAATACTTCTGCGGTTTCAGATATATACTCGAAAGCATATGCCCCAATATTTGTCACAGAACTAGGGATACTAATGCTCGTCAAGGAGTAACAGAAATAAAACGCCTCGATCCCAATACTTGTCACAGAACCAGGGATACTAATGCTCGTCAAGTGGTTACAGCCACTAAACGCCGAGTCCCCAATACTTGTTACAGAATTGGGAATTTTAGTATTCATACAGCCGGAAACTAACAGATTTGTCTTTGAATCTATTATTGCATTAGAATTCATACGGCTGTCATATGACGGATTATTTTCATCAACAGTTATCGAGTTAAGCTGAGAACAGCTTTCAAACGGATTTATTCCAATATTTGTTACAGAACTAGGGATACTAATGCTCGTCAAGGATTTACACGAATCAAACGCCCCGTTCCCAATACTTGTCACGGAACCAGGGATATTAATGCTCGTAAAGGAGTGACAACCGCCAAACACGAAGTTCCCAATGCTTGTCACAGAACCAGGGATACTAATGCTCGCCAAGTGGTTACAGGCAGCAAACGCCCCGTCCCCAATACTTGTTACAGAACCAGGGATACTAATGCTCGTCAAGGATTCACAGTCATAAAACGCCCAGTCCCCAATACTTGTCACAGAACCAGGGATACTAATGCTTGTCAAGTTGACACAGCCTGAAAACGCAGAAGCGCCAATGCTCATAACGCCTTGATCAATAGATACAAAAACAATCTTGCTTTTATACTTGTGCCAAGGGACAGAATCGCTATTATAATTTTTCATCCAACCACTTCCTGAAATCCGAAGCGTGTAGTCACTGCTGCTTTGCTCCAAGGTCCAGGTGACATTAGTGCCACAGGTTCCGCTGTCAATGATCGTACCCCCTGCAGTTTCTAACTCCAATTCTTCAGATTCCACATTACTTATAAGAACATCTTCTATTTCTGTAACTGTATTATCAGATGGACCATATTCAGAGTCCTCGCCTGTTTGATCTTCGATCTGCTCTTCCTCAGAGGTATCCTCATTATCATGGTCGCTGGTGTCATCTTCAAAATAAAAGTCATCTCCATCAGCATTAGTTCCACCTTCAGACACTTCCTGAAACAGAGCCGATGCATCACTGTCATTATTTGCATATTCAGAGTTAATTTCGCTGGCATATGTTTTAATGCTTTCGATATGAATTGAAGATATCGCAAGAATGCATGATAAAACGATTGACATGGCTCGTGTAATCTTCATAAGCACTAACCTCCGTTAACAATCAAGCGTGATTTTGTAAAAAAATATACACTTTAATTATATCAAACAAAGGTAATATTCCTGTAATACAAATATAAAACGTGTATTAATTCTATTGTGAAGGTGAAGTTATACAGATGCTGTAAATGGAGAACTTTCACACTTCATAGTCATTTTTAAACAACATTAATTGTTTCAAGATGCATCCAACACAGCCAAGGTTGTCTTAACGAGGGGACCTATGATTTATTACGCAGAACACTATACTAAAGAGATGGAGGATGATATTATTGAGTAACTAACACACTCGTATCACTAATGACCGAGGGAAAGTAAAGACACACATAATGCAATAATCGGAGGTACATCCATGTTTAAAAGAACCTACAGAAAGGTGATGGGTATAGCACTGTCGGCAGCTCTGGCAGTGACATCCCCATCATTTACTGTTTTAGCGCAGGAGGAGGCAGATCTTCTGTCTGCGGGCGAATACCCTGAGAACAAACTCACTGGTGCTGATATCACCGAGGAGGACAGCGACGGAGAAAACGCAGGCGAATACCCCGAGAACGAACCCACTGATGCTGATACCACCGGGGAGAACCCTGACGGTGACCCCGCAGACGAGGACACAGAAGGCGATCCCGCAGACGAGAACCCCGATGGCGAAACTGAAGAAGAAACCCCCGACGCCACCCCCGCAGACGACATCACCGACGAAGACTCTGGCGAAACCTCCACTGATGAAACCGCAGATGAAGACCTGATCCCCGAAGAATCAGAAGATACTTCGGATAAGACCCCCTCAGCCGATAAAGGTGCGCTCAAAGAGGTGGAGTACAACACCGACATATCCTTCCCCGAGGGCTTTGAGGGCTTTGTGGACGAGGAGGCCGTGGGACCTTATGAGGAAGAGGAGGTACTCCTTGGGTCCCCTGTGGAAGGCGCGGTCAACCTTGACATTTCGGGCACCTTCTATACGCTGAGCGCAGAGAAGATCCTGGGGCAGATCAACAAGATAAGATATGAAGCCTGCAAGGAAGGTATTTATTACCACTCTTATGGCCGAAATCTCACCCTGGATGACTACCATCCTCTGGAGTGGTCGGCAGCTCTGGAGCACAGCACAAGGATAAGGGCCATCGAAGCTGCAATGATCATGGAGCATTCCACACTGGGCGGCGGAAGCATCTATGAGCATGCAGACGAGGTCCAGTCAGGCCTCTGGCGCGGCACAGGTGAGAACCTGGCCTGGAACAACAATCATGACAGTTCAGGTATCACCTACGGAATAAATCAGTTCTACAGTGAAAAGGACCTGTATATAAAGACAAAAAAATGGAGCGGAGAAACCGGCCACTATGTAAACATGATCAATCCAAACTACCGCTACGTGGGCGTGGGGTGCTGCATGATGGACAATGCTCCCTACGGCTGGAACACAGTAGCCATGCAGCTGGCCATCGTTTCAGATGACATTGTGGAGAGCGGTGTGGTGGATACCACCAAGGACACAAGGAGCGGCAAGCTGACCTATTCTATCCCGGTAAAGCCTTGGTACTTTAAGAGCCTTAAGATCACCGGAGATGCGTCGGTTCCAAAGAGTTATCAGAGAACTTACAACGCATTGGCGGGAATCACTATTCCCAATGGCTACGGCGGAGCATCGGGAACCTACAGGGTTTCTGAATCTTCCAGAGATGCTATTGTCTGGTCGTCCTCAGACGAGGAGATATTCATTGTGGACGGTGGCGTTG
Source organism: uncultured Butyrivibrio sp. (assembly GCA_946546925.1). GTDB lineage: Bacteria > Bacillota > Clostridia > Lachnospirales > Lachnospiraceae > Butyrivibrio. The sequence goes on along the minus strand of CAMNOS010000101.1, from coordinate 2,885 downwards.
TCAGCGGGCTCATGGGCGGAACAGCCACGCTGAGCGCCGTGGTCGGCTCTGTTTCAGCTCGAAAAGACATCACAGTCACCGTTTCACTTGAGGATATTGTGGTATCTGAGCAGGGCAGCAACGATGAACTTCTGACTCTTGATATCAACAGAAACGAAGCGACAACCAAAACACTTGCGGTATCCTATTATCCCGAGGATGCAACTGATGCAAGGAAGGCTGTCTTTAAGAGCAGCAACACCGGCGTTGTGACCGTGGATTCGGCAGGTAAGCTGACCTTTAAAAAGCCGGGAAGTGCCACGATCACTGTGAGCGCCAAGTCCTCCAACAAGGACGTGGGAAAAGACGGGACCATTTCTAAGACTGTTACCGTCAATGTCACAGCTCCGGTGACCGGGATCAAATTGAGCAAGAACGCGCTGACACTGAATTACACGGGGAAAACACCCCCGACAGTGGCTCTTAAGGTCAGCTTCGTGCCGGCGGATACGGAATATGAAAAGACAGCAGTATTTAAAAGCAGCGATGAGTCTGTAGTAACAGTCGATCAGAACGGAAAGGTGACATCCGTGGGCGGCGGTGAAGCACTGATCACAGCCTCTGCCTACGGATTTACCGCAGAGTGCAGCGTCAGGGTTGTTGCGCCGCTTAAATCCTTAAGCGTAAGAGACTCACTGGCAAAGCTCTATCTCCCCGATAAAAAGGGCAGTATTGAAGTTGGGCTTGAACCTTTATATACATCAGATAAAGAAGTTGTTTTCACAAGCTCTGATCCCGCAGTGGTCAGATTTGCAGACTCACCGGATGGCAGAACACACACTGTCACAGCCGAAGGCGGAATTGCAAAAGCGCAGATTGAGGGCATCTCAGAGTCAAACGCAGATGCCACTATCGAAGTTTCGGCAGCAGGCGGCAAGTTCAAAAAGTCTGTGCAGGTAATAATCGCGAAGCCTTCCGAGAGCGTTTCAATAAATCTTGATGGTAAAGAACTCTCGGCCGATGACGTGATAGACATGGGCGTTGGCAGCGCCATAGAGCCCGAAGCTGTGGCTCTTCCCGCTGATGCCTATGACACAACTGTTTCCTGGACAAGCTCCGATGCTATGGTAGCGGGCGTAAACAGCCAGGGGCGCGTAGTTGCTCTCAGGGAGGGCGAAGCTGTCATAACAGCCACCAGCTACAACGCAAAAGAGCCGGTTGCAGCCTCCTTTAAGGTCGGCGTCAAGAGGCAGATCGTTTCCCTGTCCTTAAACAGAGATGAGGTTGAACTGTACACCGAAGAGACCTATCCACTTACAGCATTTGTTTCACCTGAAGGAATAACTGATGCTGAGGGCGCAGAGCTTCCTGTAAGCTTCCAATCTTCAGACCCTGCGGTTGCGACTGTTTCGGCAGATGGGTTTATAACAGCTGTTTCAGAGGGCGAGGCCGATATCAGGGCCTTTGTCCATGCAGGAGCGGGCTCTTTTGACGTCCTTGAAGATGTGTGCAGGGTAACAGTCCGCAGACCGGACCCTGAGGATCACGACGGGGATACCCCCTACGGCGATGACGATGAAGGCGGCATCTGGCTTGCAAGACAGAGCTTTAGTGAGCTTATGCAGTATACCGGTAAGCCTGTGACCCAGGACGATGTAAGGATCTATCATGGAAAGTGCCTTCTGACCAAAGGCATTGATTACACAATAAGCTATAAGAACAATGTCAAGCCGGCTTATCACACGGATTCCAGGCCGCCTCAGATGATCGTCAAGCTCAAAGGACAGTACAGCGGCTCAAGGACCTATCTCTTTAGCATTGACGGCGCATCAATGGACAGGGACCTGGCCCTTTCCAAGATAACTGTCAGCCCTTCGAAGGTTCTTTTTGACGGCAGTGCACCTGATGTAAAACTGACTGTTAAGATCCAGGGCAGGGAAGTACCCGAAGAGAAATACAGCTGGTATGTCGATGAGAGGGGAGCCGGAGAGGTGACACTTCTCGTACATGCGAGTGAAGAGGGAACCGGCGAGGGATACCACGGCATAGCGAAGGTTAAGCTTAAGGTTACCGGAGACAGAGCAATGAAGGACGTCGCTTTCGAGGGCGTTTCTGATCAGATTTTCAGCGCCGGCGCTGCAGCCGATGGAGGCATAAAGATCCCGTCCCTTCGGCTCTCCTACAACGGGGCAGAGCTCATCCCGGGAGATGACTATAAGCTCACCTACAGAGGGAACACAAAAGCGGGAACTGCCACTGTGACGGCAACAGGCCTTGGAAGGTATTCGGGATCGGTTAAGAAGACCTTTAAGATCCTTCCGGATGACGGCACTGCAGAGGGGCATAAGCTTACTGTGTATGCCGAGCCTGAGGTCAGATACACCAAGGGCGGCGTGACTCCTGATATCAAGGTCAAGGACAGCGACGGACTGTTCCTCAAATCGGGGACCGACTATACAGTCAGTGTGCTTGGTAAGAGCAACTTATCTCCCGGCGTGATGACCCTGGTTGTGACGGGCAAAGGCAATTACAAGGGATACAAGTCGGATGAGATAAAGATCACAGTGACAAATGGCGATCTGTCTGCCGCATCCATGACTGCTCCGGATAAGGCATATACCACAAAGAAGAACGGCTGGAAGAGCAGCGTTAAGCTCACAGACGTAAACGGCAAGGCCCTTAAGGCCGGAAAAGACTATGATAAAGAGGTGATCTATTCATACAGCGGACAGACTGTGGATGGATGCCCTTCTGCAGGGACGGTTGTGTATGTGACTGTTCTTGGAAAGGGATTCTACGAGGGATCAGCCATCACCGGAAGCTACAGGATCTATGAGAAGGGCATTGACAGGATGAAGGTTGTCATCGACAGCTCTTTTTACACAGGAAGGCCTGTGGAGCCGGGA
>CAMNOS010000100.1 GCA_946546925.1 uncultured Butyrivibrio sp. | reverse complement strand
CCCAAGCCATGGCAGATGATAAGCTGCCTTTAATGTGTGACTGCCGGCAGGAACAAGAATAAGAGTCATTCCTCCGCTGCTGATAGGCTTAACCAAGGTGCCCGTGTCATCCAACGCAATCTTCCATCCCTCATCGTAGGGAATCGTCAGATAGACCAAAGAGTCCTTATCATAATCTGTCTCTATCTCATATCCATTGTCTGTCTTGGTAAATCTCTTTACCGAATGAGAGCTGTTAAATCCTGTCAGCTCAGCTATACAGGGATTCTCAAAGAGGGCATCGCCATTTGCGAGCTCAGGACAGTCATCAATTATCTCATCAACATCTTCTGAAGACACAACTTCCACGGTTGCCAAGGCACCGGCCCCTTCAGAAGCACCGGTCAACGAAACATAGCCCGTCTCCTTGCCCGCACCGACAAGCTCGTCCCCCACCACAGGCGAATAGAGAAGTGCTATTCCTCTCCTGCTTACCGGAAGCCTGCGAAGTTCAGACTCAGGTATCACCCTGTCCACGGCATATCCCACAGGACAGGCATCAAGCTCATATATGTCCCAGGTCCTGTCTCCGACCATAAACGACTCAAAAGGCGCCCCAAGACTGTCAAGCACAGACTCCGGGTACCTTTCCTCAACATGATTGTCAGTGCGGATCAGGTACTTTCCTCCAAGGAGCTCGGCCAGCCCCGGAATGAAATTCTTATTGGTCCTCCTGCTGACATCATAGTAATCAAACAGTTCATCAAACTCAACCGTGGAATTACTGGTGGTGGATGAATAGCTTGACAGCCCGGTGATATTGCGGCTCATGCCATACATTATCAGAGGATTGGCATAGTTCCTGAATCTGTAATTGTCCTCAGCTTCAGGCACCTTCTGCATGGCAAGGAATGAATTCTCATATTCATCCGGCCCTACAGGTGTAGCTTCCATGTACAGGTGCTCTGCAAAAATGAAAGTTACAATCGAACAAAAGACAATTCCTGCGAGCATAGCGTTCATGATCAGTTTGCTGTAATGCTCTTTCGGAAACTTGCGCCCGGATCTGCTGATGTCTGACAGACGCCCCGTAAGCTCTGCCATCAGCGGCACAGCCAAAGCACAGACAAGAACAAAAACAATCTCGATAACAAATCTGCCCTTATGAAACAGAAGGCTCTCCCCATCCTCACGATACATCCATATAAGTACGGCAACTGCAATCGTCAGAACAGCCTCCAAAAGAGCCGGAATCCGAAGGTCATAGTCCCGGATATTCTCAAGCACAAGCGCAGACTCCAGCGCCATAAGAAGGATCAGAAAATACCACCATCTGTGATATACGATCATAAAGGCCAGAAACATCCCGTTAGCAAAAGGGATAAAGGATATCACGATCAGAAATACTGTAAGGCGGCTGAGCCAGTTCCTGTTTCTCCACAGATAGGCAAAAACGAGTATGAGCCCCACGAAAGGAAGGTAAGCGCTTGTGGATGACCACTCATGGACCATCAGCGCTGTCTCATCAAGCATTGAGTCCCCGGGAAAAAGAAAGCCTTTCAGTATGTACAGCACATGCTTGTAATCATACAGATAGAGACTGCTGGATATGCCGGCTCCGCTTCTCTCGTTGCCCAGCATATACATGATGCTTGGGATGAATATTATGCCCGAAAGCCCCACTCCAAGTGTTCCAAAGCCCAATGCATTAAGAAGACCGCCTGTAAATGCCCTGCGCTCTTTCCCAATTCTGAAGAGGAAATAAAAAATACATGCCACCACGCTCTGAACGAAAAAGACATAGTTTGTGGCACAATTTACGAATACCGCAAACGAAAAGAAAATCCCATGCTTTAAAAGTCCCCTGCGCTCTGAGCCGCTCTCTGCCGCACTGATCATCCCCTCAAGCGATATGAGAAGAAGAGGAAATACCGCAGTCACATCATGGAAGATGTAAAAAGACAGATTCGTGCACTGAAGTCCCGAAAAGGCGTAGAGAATAGCTCCTGCGCATGCTGCCTGATAAGTCTTCGTAAATTTCCTTATAAAGAAAAAAGCAGTGTAAGCAGCAAGAATATACTTAAGCAGAAATATCACAGATATCGCATAGGGAAGATATGCCCTCGGAATCAGGAGCGCAGGGTAAAAGAAAATGCTCCCAAGTCCGTAGTATCCATATGCATTGACCATGGGCGTCCCCAGGTCAAAGTTCCACATATAAGTATTAAATCCGTTTGTAAAGGCATCCCTGAAATTGAACAGAAAGGGAAGCATCTGATTATCACAGTCATCGCCAAGATGATAAAAACCACCATTCAGGATCGTCTGATAGGCAATTGGTATGAATGCCGTAATAAAACAAAGAAAAGGGAAAAGAAACCTGTCTTTTCCCTTAAGAGCTCTCACCTGGCCCCCTTTCCAAAAAGGACCACTCCCACTGTCTGAAGGAGTATATTGAGATCCTCGGTAAGACTCCAGTTGTCAATATATTCCAGATCGAGCCTTACGACTTCGTCAAAGTCCTCAATGTCGCTTCTTCCGCTAATCTGCCACAGGCCTGTGAGCCCCGGTGTCATCGAGAGTCTTCTTCTGTAATGCTCATTGTACTGCTCAAATTCTGCTTCCGTCGGCGGCCTTGTGCCCACAAGACTCATATCGCCCTTTAGGACGTTGAGAAACTGCGGGAACTCATCAAGGCTTGTCTTTCTGATGAAGTTGCCGACTTTGGTCACTCTCGGGTCATTCTCCATCTTGAACATCAGACCCTTCATCTGGTTCTGCTCTTCAAGTTCCTTCTTGCGCTCCTCAGCATCTATGTACATGGATCTGAACTTGTAGATCTTGAACCTCCTGCCGTTCTTGCCCACCCTTGTCTGGGAAAAGAATACCGGCCCCGGTGAGTCAAGCTTTATTGCAGGCGCAAGGAAGATCGTGATTATACCCGTCAGGATCAGTCCTACGAATCCTCCGATGATGTCCATGATCCTCTTGATAAAGAGCCTCTTGTAGCTGACTCTGTTCATGTCATAGCTTATGACTGAGTATCCCATGAACTGCTCGACCTGCGTAGCAGCTTTCGTAATGCTGGGAAGCTCTATGTTGTAGTGGGTTGTGACACCCATCTCCTCAAAGCCCAGAATGATGTCCTGGAGCTGGCTCTGCGGAATATTGGGAGTATTGATAAACACTTCGTCAAAAGGATCGGTTATAAGGCGGGATGTAATATCCTCAATGCCATAGTGGACGTGAACATCTCCGATGTACCACTTATCATCTGCTGATGATCCTGGTTCCTTCACCATGCCGGAAGCCTGCGCTTTTCTGCTGCCAGAGCCGACTTCCGAATCCGCCTTATCTCTTGCCACATCTGCGCAGTATGCCCTGACGATCTTGTATCCGAGCTCTCCTGACCTGGCCTGAAGGTCAGTAAGGGTCTTCTCCATCTGGTCCTTCTCGGAGATGACGACAACCCTCGTCACGTTCTTTTCACTGGATATGTGTCTCCACAATGCCTTCTTAAAGACAATTCTCACAACATAAGTAAGGATGATATCCATCCAGACGAAATTGCCGATCACATATCTGGAGAGGATTGATGTCCACTGCAGGAAGAATACTATTACCAGTGAGCCTACAAGAGTGATCCCCACAGTTCTCACCACTGCGATAAATTCCTTGAAGTATCCCCTGGTAATAAAGTCCCTGTTCCAGTCAGCGAGGAACATATATACAGCACAGACAAGGAGAAAAACTACGCACACCATATAGTGCAGCGTCTTGTCCCCCCAGTCTCTCCTTGTGTTATATCTAAGCCATGTTGCAAAAAAGTATGTTGCCAGGATGCAGGCCATATCTATAGCCCAAAGTACATAAGTTTGAAGTGTTTTATATTTCTTGTTCATAATCTCATCATTCTATCGTTTCTGTTTCAAATCTTTCTGTTCATCATATCACTTTTACAGTGATATGTAACCACTAACATTCTCTCATAAATCTTTTTCGTCATCTCTCCCAGACCGTATAGTCATGGTCGAGAACATAGACAGTATAGTACCCCAGATTCTCAGTTCTGACTATAACCGGATCATACTCCGCAAGGAAAACGTCAAAATCGTCCTGCATATATTGAGAAACTATGTAACAGGTCTCTCCCGATGCGTCCTTGTATGGCGGATACCACTGGGTATCAGAGAGCCACTTGCTGCCTTCCATATCCCGCATGTTATTGACGCAGCGCACCTTGACCGTGTTATTCCCCATTACTGTAATGTAGTTGGCATGCTCAAAGGTAGAATACCCGTACTCATAGCCATTGTCCCGCATCCATTTATAAACCGAGTAAGCGGGTGTCTCCTGTGAATCATCATCAACTATAAGGGTCTGATAAAAAGACAAAAGCGAAACGGCTGAATAGATCAAGACAATAATCCCGAAGGCCGACCTTCCCCAGTCGGGAAAAGACCTGCTCATCATCACAGCACCAACAGCCACTGCATAAATCAGCATGATATAATACCTGTCCGCAACCTGCGACGTGGTAAACGTAGTCATAAAAAGGCAGATAAAAAAGTCGACCGGAAATACCAGCGTGCTCCAGAGGTTATGATCTTTTTCCCGATCTGTGCTTCTAATGAGCCTGACTATCGCCAGAACATAAAAGACAACCGCCATGACAAGCAGCAAAGCCGCAACGGCAGTGAGCCTTCCTGAGAACATTACCCTCTTAACAGAAGGTATCACTTCATTTACAAGCTTCTCGAAAGCGTGTCTGATATTCCTTGAAGGGGAGGGATTGTATACTCCTGACAATTTGTTGGTCAAAAGAGTAGTAACAGTCAGTACAAATACCCAGACAGAAACTGCCGGGTTGTCAGTTTTACGCTCCCTTATCAAAGATGTGACCTGCCTTAAAAATTCAGCTGCAAGCAGGGGCAGATAGCAGAACAGGCAGGCATGCATACCCTGGATGCCATTGATGATGGCAAGAACAAAGGACAGAAGTACCATCCAGATCCTGAGCCTTCCGTTCCTAAGAGCGCGGTTGTACAGCAGCAAAATGATAAACAGCGTAATAAAATGGCTCACATAGTCCATTGCATACAGCATTGTCATAACCTGCAGCTCGCTCTGCGCCTTGGTGATGGAGAACACTATCAGAACAGCCGCTGTGCTCTCAGCCACAGAAAAATCCATATCCCGTAAATACAGATACATCAGCGCAAACATTATGCACAGCATAATGCTGCAGGCAATTCCCATTGAGAGATTGAGGTTAAATCCCGTCAGCGGGTAAATAAGTGCTGAGAGGTTGGGCACAGTTATCAGATGGATGGCCGAGGACATATACCAGGTATCCGGCCTGTAGGTCCCACGCTCGTACATGAGAGCTGAAAAAAGAGCTTCCGAGGCGATGTCTGACTGCATCCCCGCTGTATAATGATTGACATTGGCGTCTATAAACACCCCGATCATAATTGCCAGGACTATCAGAAGCACTATGCATATTATTCTGTTAAGATGTTTCATAATTCCCGATTTCATCAGATGTTCCTTATTTCAATTCAACTATGATCTCGCTTTGATCATTGGCGAGGATCCTGTGATACGCACTCTCCTGCGCCACAGTAAATGTGCTGATATCTGACACATCATAAGCTCTCTTAACATCAGGGAGATTGAAATATCTGTAAAAGTACGCAGAATTCCACTCATCTGAACCGGCTTTCAGATAAACAGGCACCAGCTTTCTGATAAGCACATAATCGTATGGATAATTGTCCAGTGCCGGGCAAAGGCCAATATCACCCTTTATGATCAGCCTCTTCTGCCCGGGTTCCAAGAAGCACTCCAGGTCAGTAAGATCATTAATGACTTCCTCAGTCCTGAAATCAACATACTTCATCTGCTGTGACAGGGCGTTGCCATAGGTAAAAGAAAAAGTAAAAAAGCACCAGGCAAGCGCAAAAACTGTGACTTTGCCAATATTTGCCACAACCGCTTCAGAAGAGACAATGGCAAAGCTGCAGATCATTATGAAAAACGAAATGCCATACATGCTTCTCGGGAGGATGAGTGGAAGCGAAAAAGCCGGATACACTCCGAAGACCACAAGAAGCATCAAAACCAGCATGACAGCAAATCCAATTACGGCAGCCACCTTTTTTCTCCCGGATTCCACAACTACCGTGATAAACAAAAACAGCATCACTGAAAAGAGCAGAATGTTCCAGTTCTTCATGAAATCCGCAACAACAGTCAGATAGTACTCTTTGTAGTTGCCTGTAATACCGCCAAGCAGATCTCCAAGTCCAAATATCGAGGTGTTTATATAGCCTTCCTCAATTGGCTTCATCAAAAACAGGGCAAAGAATCCCAGTGAAAAAATATATGCAGCAGCTGACCCAAGCAAAAACATAAGGCACTCCTTGAGCTCTTTGTCCTTCCTGTTCCATTCAAGAAACGCAAGCATCAATGCCATCATTGGGTAAATCCCGGAAGACGCCTGGTAGGTCATGCACATGACCAGCAGACAGATAACGGATGAGATATAGTACAGTATCTTTTTATCCCTGAAAAGAAATGGTACGACCGACACACACACCGACAATCCCATAAAGGCCGAGTCCACCTTGTAGGACATGTTGGAAAGAAAATACGGCGAGAGTATCAGTGTTCCGCACACATAATGCATCGCTGTAAATTTCTGTCCCTTTGAAAAGACATATGCAGTTATCACAACACAGGCCGCAAGGAAGATGCAGGCCAGAAGCTGAGTAAGGGGCGATGAGTCCGTAATATGTGAATTGCCATTGACCAGAATGGATGCCCAGTCAGCCATGTATCTGCTGTCAAAAGCATTCCCTGTGTACCCTTCGATGTTCCTTCCAAGATCGTCGTTATAAAAAAAGTTGGCGCGGATAATGGCTGATATCTCAATCAGGAATATCACCGTCATTACCAGCAGTTCTCTGTAATATGATGTTATCTTTCTCAAATCAGATTCCTTCCCAATTTACCTTTTTGGCTTAAAGCCCTCCCTGATATCATCTCCTATGAGCTCTGTGCGCTCCACCATAAAGTCATAGCAGCTGCCGGGGCTAAAGTAATAACTGTTGACCTCATCAACGTCAGCCACATACACCGTAAGGCCATCCATATCAGTCGCAGTCATGTTCCCCCTATCAAAATCCACCGGAATCAGGTAGTGATCTGCCATACAAAAGTGCTTAACAAAGACCATGTCATCCATAAAATACTCATCGATCCAGCTGCAAAAGCCGACCAGCACCAGCGATGCAACAAGAGCCAGTACAATGTTCTTCTTCCGGATTATGTAGTGAAGCATATCGCCAAAAGCACAAAGCGGCAGCAGCAGCAAAAATGCCAGTCCATATCTGATAAACGGAGCCGTGAAAAACCACATCAGAAGGTTCGCGATAATGGTCCCATAGAAGATGACTACAGCAGGGTCATATTTCTTTTCCCTGAGCTTAAATAATAATATCAGAAAAAGAAGGAGCAGACCAACAAATTGTGAATATATGATCATCACCTCATAGTGCTGCTTCTCAGACCACCAGATTGGAAGCCAGGTCAGAGGACCGTCGTTTGCTCTCTTTATGTCATATAAACACCTTCCCCAGACCTTGATCTGATCAGCGTCCACCTTCATGTACTCAGCCGGAATCTTCCAGATCACGTCAAAAAGGTCTATCGAAGCCACAGGGTAAAAGAGCCATCCGGAAAGGATGACATTCCTTATCATATACGGAAGGAAGGACAGAAATCCTGACAGAAGGAAAAATCCAAACTCCCTGAACATTTTCTTCCTGATGAGCATGATCGCAGGATATACTGCAAGGATGACCAAAAGAGCAGCCGACAGCTTCATGCTCACTGCAAAAATCGAAAGTACGGACAGATACCCATAGACTGCAATCTTATCTGTCTCCGCTTCGGATCTGCGCTCCTCAGCATACGTGATCCAGCAGCACATAATATACAGCGTAAAAAACATCGTCCCATAGTCTGTTGCCGGCGACTGCAGACCTGTCATGTTGGTCAGCGCATAAACAAGTATAGCAATCCTTGCAAAATCTCCGCCATGACGCTCATGCCTTCCAAACTCAAACAGTCCCATCGCCGCGTAGCAGCTAAAAAGCACCATAAAAAATCCCGTCATACTGTGAAGTGGAAATGGCAGGATAAAGCTCATTGTGAAAAGAGCACACAAAGGAAGGTATGCACTGTTGTAGGCAAAGTGAAGCTGCAGGTTGCCAAGTCCCTTTAAGACTCCGTACTCCTCCAGCATCCTGATGGCCTGGGCATGATATATTCCGGTGTCTGTGTGAAATGTTCCGTTGGAAGAAAAGAATGCTCCTGCAAGGATAATAAGTATCATGATGATCCTTGCATTATTTGAGAGCTTTTTCCATCTCTCTGTCATTGATCCAAAGAGCTTCGAAACCTCCGCTCTGTGAAAACAACATCCAATCGCAACAAGAAGCAGCATCACCACATGGCAGGCAGCTCCCACCCTGTAGAATATACTGAAGAATTCCGCATACACAGTCAGCGCCACAAGCCCTGTGACACTAAGACCCGTGATCCCAAAGAGCCTTTCCTTTTCATATGACGGCACAGGAATCAGCCTTGCCAGGAGCCTGTTCACCACAAAACCTGCGGCCACGGATACTATGAAAATGTAAATCCAACTCAATATCGTTATTGCCATGATTGCCCCTAAGTCAGCGCCCACCTAGCATGGGGCTGTGTATTACCTCTAAGGTACAGTTTTCTCAAGGTTTGGATATCTGCAGCTTTGTATTCCAGTCAGGGTCGAAGACAGTGGTTGCCTTTATCTGCCTTGATATCACCCCGTGCCTGAAGAGTGCATCACCTATCACATCGCCTGCATAGGCAGGATATGGCCAGTTATCACCGGCACTCTCATTGACAAATACGTGAAGCTCAAACTCATCAAGCCCCGCTTCCTCAGCAGCTTTGAACTGATCGATGAGATCTGTTGAGATCGCAAGCTCTTTTTCATGCGAATAGTGACTCATATTGTATTCCCTGTAAGACTTACAGTAGTTAAGGCTCTGGGAAACAATGACAAATGTAATAAGCGGAAGCAAAATTGCAAAAGCGTGCTGAAGCTTACCGGTTCTGGCAGATGAAGGATCTGTATTCTGAACCAGATACCCCATCATGACCGATATCATCACAAATCCATAGAAAAAAATACCAAGCTTCACATCGTTTCTGACCAGATACCTGGGATTAGCCACGCCGCAAAGCAGGATCAGATATATTGATATGAAAACAAAGGAAAGAATTGTCTCTGTCAAAATGCCCGCAAGAGCCTTAGTCCTGCCATCGATATTTTTAGCCTTGTCACCGGGCTTCCCGGCATTTCCTGCCATAACAACACCTGCAATAAAAAGCACGATGATGGCAGCTCCAATCAGCGCAGCCATCTTATTCACAGAGGTAAAGTTGCTTATATAATTCCCAATGGCTCCTGACATACTGCCTGTCATGCCCTGAGATCTGGCGTTCTCATTCCTCGCATCAAAAAGCTGGAAGAATACTGCAATGAGCCAGGCTGCTAGTATCAGAACATGGATGCTGTAATACTTCCATAGACTCTTAAATCTGTTGCCAAAAGCGCCCTTCCCTTCCATAAAAAAGCTGCGAAGCAGATGCGCTCCGCTAAAGACCGCCAGTATGACATTGGTGAAGCTGTTGGAAAATATTCCCAGATACAGTACGAGAACCAGAAGTCCGCTCTTTAGATACCCAAACTTATTCTCTGCAATCTCCAGAGAAATGCTCCGGTTCTTCACCGTCTCTTCCCTTAGAAAATAAAGCACTATGCAGGCATTGAAAACTGCTGTAAGGGTATAGTGAAAAAAGCACGTGACATCCGTGGACCAGAACAGGTGCAGATTCTCACTCCAGTCATTCTTGTACATCAGAAAGTGAAACATCAGGAAGCAGATCGCTATCAAGTCCGCAAAAACAGCGGAACAATTCGCTGCGCTCTCCACAAGCCTCGCCAGAAGATATACATACATCGTAATAAACAAAGCACCCACAATAGCATAAACAAAAGCAAGGGACATCAGATAGTCCTTGAGAAAAGGCATCACAATATTGACCGCCACCATTGAACACAGAGGCATAAAGGTTTCCGGAAAAACCTTCATGCTGTTAAAGCTTCCAAAAATCGGTAACGGCCGCCTCCAGTAGCTGGCATA
>CAMNOS010000099.1 GCA_946546925.1 uncultured Butyrivibrio sp. | reverse complement strand
CTGATCCGGTCAGCAGATCATTAAACTTCTAACAGTTCACAAAATGGAGGAATACTATGAAAATACTTGTCATTAACGGACCAAATCTCAATTTCCTTGGCATCAGGGAAAAGAGCATCTACGGCAATCAGGACTACGATTACCTATGCAATATGATAAAAGAAAAGGCGGCAGCAGACGGGGACGAAGTGGAGTGCTTCCAGTCCAATCACGAGGGGGCCATCATTGACCGGCTGCAGGAAGCGTACTTTGACGGAACGGATGGTATCGTCATAAACCCGGGGGCCTACACCCACTACAGCTACGCTATCCACGACGCCTTAAAGAGCCTCGAGGACATAATCAAGGTGGAAGTCCACATCTCAGACATCCAGTCCAGAGAGGAATTCCGCAAGATCTCTGTAACTGCTCCGGCCTGCAATAAACAGATTTACGGACACGGGCTGATAGGTTATACTGAGGCTATGGACTATATTCGTGAAAACAGAAAGTCATAGTATCAAATACCGAGACTAATATAAAAAACAGTTGAAAAATGTGATATGATAGTATATACTACTAAAGTTGTTTGATGTATTGATATTTAGGAGGATATTTATGATTTCTGCAAGTGATTTCAGAAATGGTGTTACCATCGAGATCGATGGCAATGTATGTCAGGTTATTGAATTTCAGCATGTTAAGCCCGGTAAGGGAGCAGCTTTCGTAAGAACCAAGCTTAAGGATATCATCAATGGAGGCGTTAAGGAGACAACATTCCGTCCCACTGAGAAGTTCCCTGCAGCAAGAATCGACAAGAAGGATATGCAGTATCTCTATCAGGATGGCGATATCTTCAACTTCATGGATTCAGAGACATATGAGCAGATCGGACTTACATCTGATCAGATCGGTGATTCTCTTAAGTTTGTCAAGGAGAACGAGACATGTAAGGTAATGTCTTACAACGGCAACGTATTTGCAGTTGAGCCTCCTATGTTCGTAGAACTTGCAATTTCTGAGACAGAGCCCGGATTCAAGGGTGACACTGCTACAGGTGCTACAAAGCCTGCTACAGTTGAGACAGGTGCAACAGTTGCTGTTCCTCTCTTTGTTAATGAGGGAGATATTATCAAGATCGACACAAGAACAGGTGAGTACCTCTCAAGAGTATAATCTGATAATCAACCATATCTGAGCATTTAAGTCATAATTTTTCATATGAAACTATGTAAGACAATAGATACCCTTTGGATGTCTATTGTCTTTTTTTGTCCAAAATTACTATTGTGAACTAAGGAGAAAACAGGTATGGGAAAAAGAAATATATATAACAATTCGCAGATTACGATTGAGGGATTCGGGAAACTCCTCTCTGAGGAGGTGAAGATACTTCTTGGAAGCGACTATGAAGTTGATTATCACGAGGTATTAAAGAACAACGGAGTGACTTTTCACGCACTGATCATAAGGCACAGGAACAGAAACGTGGCTCCAACAATCTATTTTGACAGCTTTTTTGAGGATTATAAGTGTGGAGGATTACTGGTAGATATTGCAAAAGAGATAATTGAGATCTACAACAGGTATATGCCATCGGAAGATCAGAGCATGGATTTCTTCCAGGATTTTTCCAGGGTGTCGGAGAGTCTTTTCTTCAAACTGGTCAATCTGAAAAAGAATAAAAAGAAGCTGGAGGGCATACCCTACAGAAAGATCATGGATATGGCAATGGTGCCGCTTTGCAGGGTAAAGAGCGACCTGCTGGGCGAGGGAGTAATAACCATTCACGACAATTATCTTAAGGAGTGGGAGATCTCTGAGGACGAGCTCTGGGAGAATATCGGTGAAAATGCAGCAATGACTGCACCGCCCAAGATCTCCGGTCTCATGGATATCATAGAGAAAGCAACGGGGTATGAGAGTGAGTGCGATGCCTTTTCAGGCATATGCGTTGTCAGCAACGAATCAGGGCACCTTGGCGCAGGTGCGGTGTTCTATCCGGGACTCTTAAAGGGGCTGTCAGAGGACTTTGAGTCAGACCTTTACATTATCCCATCGTCGATCCACGAGTGTATCGTGATCCCCGATTCCGGTTTTGTGATGGACCCGGCGAACCTGCGGGAGATCATTCATGAGGTCAACACCACAACCGTCTCGGAGGAGGATGTATTAAGCGACAGCCTGTACCGCTATGAGTATGAGTCGGACAAGGTATTTATGGTAAAGGATGCCGGATGACCAGAATTAAGAATATGGGATGCGGACGGTGCTGATTGGAAGAGTTAAATTGACTTAACTGCGTACAATGAAAGTGACAAAGTCAACTATTTCATTTTCTGAATGCCCGTGTTTTTTGAGCCATTCCATTGAACGGGCAAGTACTTCAGAAGGAATATTGGCACCGTCTTCATCTTCGGTGATCTGACGGTCAACTGCATCCAGGATGAAACCCTGCAGACTCTTGCCGCTGTTTGCGGCAGCTTCGCGGATCCTTTCACCGACAGGCTTTACGGGTCTTATACTGATGTAATCACATTTCATATTGTATTTATCGTTGTTTCGTCGTTTCGATTCCGATACAGGCATGATATTCACCTCCTCGATATCATTATAGTCGGAAATGAAGCAGCACGCAACAGTGCAGCTGCGTGAATACTTAATGTATCCTATTGGAATATCTCAAAGATGTAAAGAATTGGAGTACTGAAGAAATATATGAACTTCTTCATTATATTGCAACAGGTAAATCAATAGATGTATGAAACTTCCGAGGTAGTCATAGATAAGCATGAAAAAGAGCGCTGTAAACGGCTGTCCATTTATAGCGCTCATACATAATGCACCCGACTGGACTCGAACCAGCAACAAAGGCGTCGGAGGCCTACGTTTTATCCATTAGACTACGGGTGCAGATGCAACATTGATATTTTAGCACAAATAAAGTGTCCGTGCGCAAAAAGTTTTACTTATGTTTTACTTCTGGCGCATATCATAACCGGTGTCTGCATCTATCATCTGCAGCATGATGTCGGCAAAGCGCGGATCGAACTGGGTGCCCTTGCCTTTTTCAACTTCAGACCGGATATACGCCTGATCGAGCTTTTTGCGGTAGCTCCTGTTACTGCTCATGGCGTCATATGCATCGGCGACTGCGATGATGCGGGCTTCTTCGGGGATTTCCGAGCCTTTAAGGCCCTGGGGATACCCGCGGCCGTCAAATCTCTCGTGATGCCATCTGGCGCCTATTGAAAGCTCCGGGATCTTCTCTATATTCTGCAGGATCGCAGCTCCCTTTTCGGGATGTGTCTTCATAATGGCGTACTCTTCATCGTCAAGTTTCCCCTCTTTGTTGATGATTGCATCGGGGATACCTATTTTGCCGACATCGTGAAGAAGACCTGTGATATATATTTTCTGCAAGGCTGTTTCATCGTATCCTGCCCGTCTTGCAATCTCGGTTGAGTACTCGGCGACTCTGACGGAATGACCGTTTGTGTAGGCATCTTTTGCATCAATTGCAGCGGCGAGACTTTTGACAATACCTAAAAAGAGATCCTCATAAGCCTTTGCTTTTTTCTGCACTTCTCTTTCGAGCTCATGCTGGAGCTTATTAAGTTCGATGCAGTGTATGACTCTAAGAGTGAGGATGTTTGGTACGAAGGGCTTGGTGATAAAGTCCATTGCACCAAGTTCAAGGGCTTTTTCTTCAGACTCATGGCTGTCGCTTCCCGTAAGGAAGATGACAGGAGTCTCGGGTCTTCCTATTTCTTTTTCAAGAGCACGCAGTGCTTTGTATGTCTCGATGCCGTCCATTTCGGGCATAAGGATATCAAGAAGAATCAGATCAGGAGTCTGAGTCTTAATGTAGTCAAGGAGTCCCTGTCCTGATGTCAGTGGGACAACTTTGATTCCCTCTGGGTTAAGGACTCCTTTTACTACATAATAAGAAGTTATGTCATCATCTGTGAGAGCGACTGTATATGGCATGTTTCCTCCGCTTTTTTCGGCCTATATACCGAACTGAACTTTCATGGCGCTTATTGTATTAAAGCTTACGTATATATTTTAACAGATTTTTGTAAATAATTACGCTCGTTAGGCGCCAAACTTGACTTGACTAGTGATAATAAGTAAAATCATTTTGTTATATTTTGTTTACATAGAGGTTAATTATGAAAAAGGGAAAGAATAAAGACGTCACAAACTGGCGTAATGATAAAAAAGATATATACGCAATACTTGGTGACAACAAAAAATACTTAATGCCGGCAATACTGATCATTGCAGTGGCTGCTACTGTAGTGATCGCGATGAATGCCAATCAGAGGGCGCAGGAGGTAGCACAGTCAGCAGTTGCTACTTCGGAGGTTTCAACCTATGAAGTTCCGGACGCAACCATGGAAGAGAATGCATATCCTGATGTAAATGCTCTGGTTGAGCAGTATTACAAAGCTTCCGCGGACGGAGATGCAGATACCCTTGCCAGGTTATATAAGGGGCTTGATGAGACTGAGATACTTAAGTCAGTTGCGGCTTCCGAATACATCGACAATTTCCAGAATATTACTGTTTATACCAAGCCCGGTCCCGTTGAGGGGAGCTATGTCGCTTATGTTTACAACGAAGTTAAACTCTATGACTACGACGGACTTGTTCCGGGGCTTGAGACGCTCTACATCTGTACAGATGATAACGGAAGCCTTTATATCAACGGCGATATTGCTGATGCCAATGAACTTGAATATCTCAAACAGATCAATGTCCAGGCTGATGTCATCGACCTCAACAACAAGGTCGCATCAAGCTATAACGAAATGGTGAGCGCAGATGAGGATCTTGCCGAGCTTCTGACCAAGATGCGCTCCGGACTTCAGGTGTCTGTCGGAGAAGCACTTGCTACATCAGAAGGGGCTTCGACAGACGATGCTTCTGATGAGTCTTCCGAGGATAGCAGCGCAGGAGAGGGCCAGAAGACTATAACCACAAGGATCATCAAGGCTACGGATGTGATTAATATCAGAAGTTCTGACTCAGAGACCGCTGATATTCTAGACAAGACGGAGAGAGGAACCGAGTATAAAGAGCTTGAGGCTCTGGCAAACGGCTGGAGTAAGATTGAGTATAAGGGCTCTGTAGCATATGTTAAGACGGAGTTTTTTGACATAGTATCAGAAGAGACTACAGTAGTTGAGGATACAGAAGAAGAGACTGAGGATGCTGCATCCGGGGAGTCTGCTGCAGGCGATGAGCAGAGCACTGACAGTGCGGCTGCAGCTTCAACAGAGGATAAGTCTGCATCTTCAACAGCATCCACAGAAGATAAGTCTGCGGCCTCTGCATCTTCGACCAGGGACGATTCGTCGGCTGCTTCATCGTCGGATAGCACCGGCAAGGTTTTATCTGATGCCAAGACCGGTAAGACTGTGGTTGAGGAGACAATCAAGCTCAGAAAAGAGCAGTCAACCGATTCAGATGCGCTCGACACAGTTTATGCAGGAATGTCTGTTAATGTAATTGAGCAGTATTCCAACGGATGGGCGAAGGTTGAGTATGGCAAAAAGACCGGATACGTTAAATCGGAATATCTTAGAAAATAATCAGCTTTGATATGTTGGCAGGAGGTGTGGGATGTTCGGACGTCTAAAAGTAGGTATCATGGGAACCGGCAGGATCGCCGGAGTTATGGCAGAAACTCTTAAACAGACCAAAGGTGTAACCTGTTATGCTGTCGGTTCAAGAACTCAGGAGAACGCTGACAGGTTTGCACAGAACTATGGGATCAAGAAGGCATACGGAACCTACGAGGAACTTGTCATCGATCCCAAGGTGGATCTCATTTACGTTGCAACACCGCATTCAGAACACTACAACAACTGTATGCTGGCTCTTTCTGCAGGCAAGCATGTAATCTGCGAGAAGGCCTTCATGCTCAATGAGCAGCAGGCCAAAGAAATCTTTGATTACGCTGCCGAGAAAAAGCTTTTGTGCACAGAGGCCATCTGGACGAGATACATGCCTATAAGGACCAAACTGATGGAGGTTCTTGCAAGCAATATCATAGGAGAGCCCACAATGCTCACGGCCAACTTAAGCTACAACATTGCGTACAAGGACAGGATCCAGCAGCCTGCACTCGGAGGCGGAGCGCTTCTTGATCTCGGAATCTATCCGCTCAATTTTGCATCGATGGTATTTGGCAATGACATTTCGGACATTGTTTCGATCTGTACCTTCAATGATCTTGGAATGGACATGCAGGATTCCATCACTTTGAGATATGCCGACGGAAGGATGGCAGTGATCAACGCATCTGCAATATCAAACGGCGACAGATGCGCAGTTATATACGGGACCAATGGATATATAGTTGTGGATAATATCAATAATCCTGAGGGCATAGCAGTCTACGACAGCGAGTACAAGAAGATTGCATACTACAAGAGACCCAGGCAGAAGACCGGGTATGAGTATGAAATTGAGTCCTGCGTAAGGGCTATTTCTGAAGGGTGGCTTGAATGCCCCGAGATGTCGCATTCTGAGTCCCTCAAGATGATGAATATCATGGATTTCATCAGGAAGCAGAACAATATAGTATTCCCTGGGGAAGAGAAGGAAGCTGGTCAGGAAATTGCGCAGAGACCGGAATATCACGGCCAGAGCCTGATGTTCGACCTTAAGCGCGATGAAAAAGATACTTCTGCTGAGGATGTACAGGCAGCAGGTTCAGAAGCTGCAGAGATGCCCGATAATGCCGCGGAGCAGGTTGCTGATGCAGGTACTGAGAAAGCTGATACAGATAATGCTGGTGGTAGTGTAACAGCGTCCGAAAGCGCTGCAGGGACTGAAGTCACATATTCAGCTAGCGCTGATAATACTGAGATATCTTCGACTACAGATTCTAAAGATGTGCAGAATGTAGAGTGATAGTTGGATATATGCAGCCTCTGATATATGACAAAGTTTATTCAGACAGACATATCAGAAAGACTGATAATCATATTATTAAAGACAGTAACTGATAGGAAGCTGCCGGCTCTTTTGATAAGAGCTGACGCTTTGCGGGGAGAGTATGAAGAAAAAGCTGGTGTTATTTGCACTGGTCCTGTCACTTGCAGTGACTTCAGTTCCTTTTGTGAGCTACGCCGACGAGACTCAGGATAGGATCAACGAGCTTCAGGAGCAGGAAGCTGAGACTCAGGAGGCAATCTCCAATCTTGAGAAGCAGACAAAAGAGACCAAGAACGCCATAAGTGAACTTGAGGGTCAGAAAACACAGACGCAGTCAAGCGTAAGCAATCTGGAAAACCAGAAGGGCAACCTTCAGAGCACCATCAATGGTTATTCCCATAAATTAACGACCCTTAATGAGGAAATTTCAGAGGCTGAGGATGCCATGGCTGTGGTATCTTCAGAGATCGTAAGGCTCAATAATGAGCTTCAGGATGCGCAGCAGAAGGAGCAGGACAGATACGAGCTTCTCAAAATGCGCATGAAATCTACCTATGAGAGCGGCGGAACAGGGGGACTTGTCCGCGTTCTGTTAGAGTCGGGTTCTCTTGGTGAACTTCTGACCAAATTCGAATATCTAAATGCAATAGTCAGGTACGATCGCCAGAAAATAGCTGAATACAGAGCACTTCAGGCTGACATAGAAGCCAAGAAGAAAGTTGTTGAGGAAAAGGAAGCAGAACTTGATGCTTATCAGAATCAGCTTGATGAGAAACACGATGAACTCACAAGCCTTACTGATGCAGTCAAGGGACAGCTCTCAGCAACCAACAACTCTCTTTCCAATGAAAAGAATAAGCTTGCTGACTATGAGACACAGCTGGCGGAACTGGATAAGAAGATGAAGTCCCTCGAAGCCGAGACGGCAGCAGCTCAGGCGAAGCTGGCTCAGCAGATCGCCGAGAGGCTTGCTCTTTATAAGGAAGATACTTCCGGTTCGTATGATGCCAGTGACACTGAGCTCATATGGTTGGCAGCCACCATACAGGCCGAGGCGGACGGAGAGTCCTACACCGGTAAGCTGGGCGTAGGTTCTGTAATAATGAACAGGGTTAAAAGTTCTGCCTTCCCCAATTCAATTATAGGGGTTATCACGCAGCCCATGCAGTTTGCACCCTACAGATCCGGCAAGGTGGAGTTTATCATAGACCGCGGTCCCAATTCAACCTGCATCAGAGCTGCCAAGGAAGTCCTTGACGGAGCCCGTATAGGCGACTATCTCTTTTTCATGACCCAGTACTGGGCTGATTACTATCGCATTTCATCCTACACGATGATCGGCAATCACGCCTTCTTCTACCGCTGGGAGACATACCCCGAACCTGAGCCGGAAGAAGATGATGACGATGGCGACGATGATTCTAATGACGACAGCGGTGACGATGATTCTGATGACGACAGCGGCGATGATGATTCTGATGAAGATGATGGTGATGACTCAGGCGATGATTCTGACGAGGATTCAGACGACGATTCTGATGATGACTCCGACGATGATTCGGACAGTGAGTAAGTTTACCGGATGGGATTATTGCAGATCTTCAGATGATTTCTCAATTGCTGAATGAGGGGAGTGAAAAAGAATTTTGTCTCTCGAAGGGCCTTTGAGACGGCCGGTACCGGGCGAGGTACTTTCGAGCCAGGTACCGCTGCCAGGCGAAAGGAGCGGGAGCGTCCCAAGAAGACAAATCTTTTCACTCCCCGGATTAAATAAATCAAATAAGAAAAAATACTCTTGCGCTTTAAAGTGGTCATGTGTATAATTGTATACATGCAGCGATGTCTGCGCAATGGGGCGTAGAGACCATTAATTCCTTACGCCCTTTTTCTATACCCAAATTAAGGAATTAAAAGAGTATGTTTTGTGCAAGTGCACAGGAAGGAGAACCCAATATGTCTTATGTTGATGAAATCTACAATTACGTTGTAGAAAAGAACCCTGCACAGCCTGAATTCCACCAGGCAGTAAAGGAAGTGCTTGAGTCACTTCGTGTAGTTATCGAGGCTAACGAAGAAGAGTACAGAAAGGACGCTCTCTTAGAGAGACTTGTTACTCCTGAGAGACAGATTCTCTTCAGAGTTCCCTGGGTAGATGACAAGGGCCAGGTTCAGGTTAATAACGGATTCCGTGTCCAGTTCAATTCAGCCATCGGTCCTTACAAGGGAGGACTTCGTTTCCATCCTTCAGTAAACCTTGGAATCATCAAGTTCCTTGGATTTGAGCAGATCTTCAAGAACTCTCTTACAAGCCTTCCTATCGGAGGTGGTAAGGGTGGTTCAGACTTCGATCCTAAGGGCAAGTCAGACAGAGAGGTTATGGCATTCTGCCAGAGCTTCATGACAGAGCTTTACAGACACATCGGCGCTGATACAGACGTTCCTGCAGGAGATATCGGTGTTGGCGGACGTGAGATCGGATATATGTACGGACAGTACAAGAGGATAAGAGATACCTATGAGGGTGTTCTCACAGGTAAGGGACTTACCTACGGCGGATCTCTTGCTCGTACACAGGCTACAGGTTATGGACTTCTTTACCTTACAGAGGAGCTTCTTAAGTGCAACGGCTCTGACATCAAGGGCAAGACAGTAGTTGTTTCCGGTGCAGGAAACGTTGCTATCTACGCTATCGAGAAGGCTCAGCAGCTTGGTGCCAAGGTTGTTACATGTTCAGATTCCACAGGCTGGATCTATGATCCCGAGGGAATCGATGTTTCACTTCTTAAAGAGGTTAAAGAGGTTAAGAGAGCACGTCTTACAGAGTATGCAGCAGCAAGACCTTCTGCTAAGTACCACGAGGGCAAGGGCGTATGGTCAGTTAAGTGTGATGTTGCACTTCCCTGCGCAACACAGAACGAGCTTCTCATTGATGATGCCAAGCAGCTTGTTGCCAACGGCGTTCAGGCTGTATGTGAAGGTGCCAACATGCCTACATCAATCGAGGCTACAGAGTACTTCCAGCAGAACAAAGTCCTCTTTGTATGCGGTAAGGCTTCTAACGCCGGCGGCGTAGCTACATCAGCTCTTGAGATGAGCCAGAACAGTGAGAGACTTTCATGGACCTTCGAAGAGGTTGATGCCAAGCTCAAGCAGATCATGGTCAACATCTATCACAACATTGACGATGCAGCCAGAAAGTACGGCATGGAGGGCAACTACGTAGCAGGCGCCAACATTGCAGGCTTCCTTAAGGTTGCAGAGGCTATGAAGGCTCAAGGTATTGTATAAACCCTCAGAAAAAGCCCGGAAGTGCGG
>CAMNOS010000098.1 GCA_946546925.1 uncultured Butyrivibrio sp. | reverse complement strand
TCTTCGGACTTTCCGGAACAGGTAAGACCACTCTTTCAACAGATCCTAAGAGACTCCTCATCGGTGATGACGAGCACGGCTGGGATGACAACGGAGTATTCAACTTCGAGGGCGGCTGCTATGCTAAGGTTATCGGCCTTGATAAGGACGCTGAGCCTGATATCTACAACGCTATCAAGAGAAACGCTCTTCTTGAGAACGTAACAGTTGCTGCTGACGGCAAGATCGACTTTGATGACAAGTCAGTTACAGAGAACACTCGTGTATCTTATCCTATCGATCACATCGAGAACATTGCATGCAAGGTTAACAAGATCTCCGCAGGTCCTGATGCACAGAACGTAATCTTCCTTTCAGCTGATGCGTTCGGAGTACTTCCTCCTGTATCAATCCTTACACCTGAGCAGACACAGTACTACTTCCTTTCAGGCTTCACAGCTAAGCTTGCAGGTACAGAGCGTGGAATCACAGAGCCTACACCTACATTCTCAGCTTGCTTCGGACAGGCATTCCTTGAGCTTCATCCTACCAAGTACGGCGAGGAGCTGGTTAAGAAGATGAAGAAGTCAGGAGCAAAGGCTTACCTTGTAAACACAGGATGGAATGGAACAGGCAAGAGAATCTCCATCAAGGATACACGTGGTATCATCGATGCTATCCTTAACGGTGATGTTCTTAAGGCTGAGACCAAGAAGATCCCGATCTTCGACTTCGAGGTTCCTACATCACTTCCCGGAGTTGATCCTGCAATCCTCGATCCCAGAGATACATACGCTGACGCTTCCGAGTGGGAGACCAAGGCTAAAGATCTGGCTGAGAGATTCAACAAGAACTTCAAGAAGTACGAGGGCAATGAGGCAGGTAAGGCACTTGTTGCTGCAGGCCCCAAGCTTTGATCGGCAGATAAGTTAATGAAAACTTAATAAAACAATAATTGCGCAGTGTCTTTTATGACACTGCGCCTTTTTGTATAATTAAGTTAAATTATTTCTTAAATACAGAAGATTCTGAAGGGAAAAGGTGTCTTGACATGAAATACTGCTATATCAACGAGGATAATTTCCATTATTTCAAACCTCTTTTACAAACGGACCAGCAGATAAGGATGATGTCCGATACCTCTCTGTTTGGGATAGGCTGTTATGACAAGGACACTGCCTGTGGAATCCTTTTGTATACAATGAACGATGAGCAGAGGATAGTCAGGATCATATATGTGGCTGTTTCCATGTCATATCAGAGACGGGGAATCGCAGGGGGCATGATCAGTTCACTTGCAGGAAATGCATATGAAGAGGGATATATGACGATGTCCAACTTCTATGCGAAGGGAACAGATGACCCGAGATACGCTATGTTTGAAGACACGGATGAGTTCACGATCGAACAGTTACCGGGCGGAGTATACGTCATGAGTGGCAAGGAACTACAGGATGTGGTGTACAGCATTCCGCCGGCAGATTATGACAGCAATACAGAGGGAACTCTTGTAACAATATCTGAATGTTCCGGCAAAACCAGAAATCTCATATTGGAGAAGCTTGCAGCTTCGGGAATGGGATTGCCTAAGATGATGCCAAATATTGATGAAGGATTAAGTTTTGCGGTTATAGACAAGGATGGAGTGCCGCAGATTCTGGTCATCATCAGTTACTTCCCGCAGCAGCATATGTATGAGGTAAGTTATGCAGAGGCTGCTGAGTCTGATAATGTGTCTGATCTGTTAAGCACATTAAAGACTGCTGTTACTGAAATTTCGGACAGGATGCAGCCGGAGGACATACTTCGTTTTTCCACGCCGGTGGCTTCTGTGGACAGGCTGGCGCAGAAGTATTTCCCCAAAGAGCTTAAGCGCGAGTTCTTTTACCGCGCCGGATATGATGGTGATACAGTGGGTTGAGATATAGATATTTTTAGTGAGGGCTAATCATGAGTGATCTCTTTGTTGAGAAAAAGAAAGAAGAAAAAGAGTTTTTACATCAGCAGACTCAGAAATGGGGCAATGAGAACCTGCTCTTTAAACAGACCGAGAAAATTGAACAGGTATACGAGAACAGGCATTACTCCTTTCTGCAGCGCAACGAAAACAAAATGGACTGGTGCTACGGAACGGGGAGTGAGCTGAGAAAAGAGGCAGAGCCGGCTGTGGCTCCGGATGGCTGGGAGGTCGTGGCTCAGCAGAAAAGGGAACTCACAAAGGCTGAAAAGAATGTTGTGCAGCAGGAACAAAAGCTTTTTGAGAAACAGAAGAAGCTTACTGCTATGCGTCTCAATGGTTTTGCGCAGCAAGAGAACCACAAGGAAACCAAAAAGCGGGAAAAGGAAGAGGAGAATTACCTCAATGAAAAGCTAAAGCTCATTGATCTTCAGGCAGAAGCAGATCTTGAGAAAGCCCGGAATACCAGGGACAAGCTTGTGATAGATATCAACAAGAAGCAGGCAAAAGTGGATGCATGGACAGACTATGCCAAGGTATTTGAGATAGGTTCGGAGAAGCGCAAGAGTGCGCTTAAAAGCAAGGAGAGTGCACAGCTTGACCTCTACTGGGCCAAATACCAGTTAAAGCTTGAGGAGGTAAAACCGGCACAAAAGAAGAAGGAGAACAGCAAGTACAGGCGAAAGGTCCTGGAGGACTATGTAAAAAGAGGTATTTCAAAAAGCGACGAGAACTGCCAGGAGGACCACATTATTGAGGCAAAGATAAACGGTAAGAAGCTCAGGCTGATAAATATGGGCAGGGCATTTCTGGGCGGAACCAAACCGACTTATTATTATAAGGATATGGACTCAGGCAAGCAGTATCTGTATAAGAAGGCTGAAAACTGCTGTGGCATCTCAAAACCCCAGGGAGCAATAGTGACGGAGATAGGGGCAAAGCTTCAGCATATTGTAGATCCTGAGCATGAGATACCCGCGGTAGGTATCAAAAATGCCAAGGGGGAATACATCGGTTCCATACAGGAGATCGTGGATCTTAAAGAAAAGCCCGACATAGATTTTCAGGAGTGGCAGTTCACAAACGCACAAAATGACAGCCAGGATCCCGAGATCATCAAAAAGCCCGAAATCCAGAAGCAGCTGTTGATCTTCCATTGTGTAGACTGGCTGTTATGTAATTTTGATACAAAGGGAGAGCATCTGCTTCAGTGCAAAAACGGAGAATATGTATCCATCGACAAGGAAGGCGGGATGAACAAGATACTAAAAGACGGATCCCAGGCTATGAGCTGTACCTACAAGCCTCACAACCATGAGCCCATCTATAATGTTTTCTTCAGGATGTTCAGGGACAGGAAGATTGATATCGATCCCGGAGCTCTGAAAGCACTGGATGAAAGGGTAAATGTCATCGAAGCATACTCTGAAGATGAATACATGCAGATGTTTGAACCCTATATAAGACAGAGGAATAAGAAACCGGAGGTAATGCGTGCCAATATCTTAAGGCGAAAGAGAAATCTGCGTGCAGAGTACAACCGCTTTCTTTCATCACTCAGGGAGGGAACCACTCTTCCCGACAGTGTGAGAGCAGTCTGACCGGTAACAGATCGCTGTCTCATTATGACCGGGAGCTGTCAGTTGCTCTTACTCTGAATATATTCGCGCGGGCTGTGTCCGTCTATCTTTTTGAAGACCTTGGAGAAATAGTAGGCGGACTCAAACCCAAGTGCATCGGCAACTTCATAGATCTTCATATCACCCGACAGGAGCATCTGTTTTGCCCTGTCGATTTTTTTGATGTTGACGTACTCGGAGAAGCCGGATTCGGTATTCTTTTTGAACAGGACGGACAGATAAGCCGGAGACAGGCCAAAGGCTTCAGCGACTTCCCCAAGCTGAAGGCGCCCTCCGAGGTTTTCGTCTATGTAATTCTGGATGGCGCAGATGAGCTTGTCCTTGCCCGATCGGCGGTTGCTTCCCACGATGTGGGAAAAGAGTCTCACAGGATGGGCACGGTCGGCCTGCTGCTGCGCTGTTCTGGCTTCGTCGAAGGAGACCGCAATGTCCAGCGGGGCTGAGACTGCAGTTCCGATGCCGAAAGTTATCTCGGTTTTGAAGTAGCTTGTTATCATGGTCCTTGCATTTTCCAAAGCCTCGGTGATCAGGTCCATGGTACCGGCGACAGGGCTGTCTTCGGTGAAGAAAAAGATAACGGCAAAGTGCCTTATGTCTATGGATATGATCTGACAGGGGGCATGGCGGGAGATGATCTCCTTGGCCATACTGATGCTGGATGAGTAGATATCTACAGCATCCTGGGTAAAAGAGCCATCTAACGAGGTAGACTTATCTGAAGAAGTCTCGCCAAATACGGCTATGTAGCGGTTGTAGTCAAAACTCATACCAAGGTCTGAAGCCTCGGAGAGCAGTGCCTCATTGTCAGGTATATTGTGACTAAAGAGTCTTAGCATGAACTTCTGGCGGAGGTCCTCAAGGGAGCTGCGAGAAGATAAGGCACCTGCTCCTGCTGCGCTTTCGCTGTGCGCTCCTGACTCCTCAACCCTTAAGATTGCCTTATCAATGGCGTTTTTAAGGGTCTGTCCGCTGAGCTCGATCTTCACCAGATAGTCCACAGCTTCACCCACAAGGGCCTGCCTGACCATCTCAAATTCCTCATATGCTGTCAGCATAATAAAAGCGGGTACGGTTCCATATTTGTCATGGGATTTTTTGAGCAGCTCAAGTCCCGTCATAACCGGCATCCTTATATCTGCGATGACTATATCCGGCGGATCGAGACAGATAAGATCCCAGGCCTCCTGCCCGTTTGAGGCGGTACCGATAACCTCTATGCGGTCCGGGAGTTCTTTTGCGAGCATGCTTTTAAGTCCTATCTGAACCAGCGGTTCATCATCTACGATCAGTAATCTGTACATATCTACTCCATTGTTATAATCATTATCAGCGGCGAAAGGCCGAAAGTCAGTGGATGTCACCCGGAAGCGTAAAGCGCATGGTGGTGTAAACGCCCGGCTCACTTTCTATGGTGATACCGTAGTTATCACCGAAGGTGTACTTGATCCGCTCATTGACATTGTAGACGCCGATCTGTCTGAAGAACTCGGTGTCTGCCTGACCCTCGCCCGAAAGGACCTGGGCTATCGCTTCAGAAGTCATACCGACTCCGTTGTCGGTGACGTCTATCACAGCGTTTGCGCCATCTTGATACAGGTGAATGGTGATCTTGCCGGCGCTGCCCTTTGGTTCAATTCCATGGAAGATTGCGTTTTCCACTATCGGCTGCAGGGAGAAGCGGTTTATCCTTACATCAAGGAGCGATTCATCATCAGTTATGTATTCGAGTTCTATGGTGCCCCCGTAGCGGTACTTCATTATTGTAAAATAGTCATCCACCAGTGCGAACTCATCGCGGATGCTGATCAGATCTTCGGTGCTCTTGGAGATATTTTTCATGAGCCTTGAGAGCGAGGTGGACATATCCGCAATTCCTTCGGACCCCTGTATCGTTGCCATCCATTTGATGGTGTTTAAGGTGTTGTAAAGAAAATGCGGATTGATCTGGGACTGAAGGACCTGATACTCCAGCTCGTGCCTTGACTGCTCATCCTGGAGCCTCTTTTCCATAAGCTCCGAGACATTTTCTGAAAGGGAGTTGATGCCTTTTCCAATCTCTCCAAGTTCATTGTTCCATTCAAGGGCTGAGTCCCTGGAGAAGTCGCCCTGACCAATCCTTTCAAGCCTTCTTATTAAAAGACCTACCGGACGGGTTATGGTCCTTTGCAGGATGAAACTCAAAACGACACCGGCGAAGAGGATCACTGCAACGATGAGAAGTATCATCAGTTTGTAGAAGTGCATCCTCCTTGTGAGGGCCTTCTCTGAAGGCAGATAGGATATTATCCAGTCGGTGTCCGGAAGCGTGTAGGAAATAACGTTTTCCGGAACGTTTTCTTTTACCAGATCAGAGCCGTCAAAGCGGTATGAGTTGCCGGGGCTGAAGGTGAGAAACAGACCGTCGTCTCCTGCAAGGACAAAGCTCTTAAGGGACCCTGTTATCACACGCTCGGGTATGTCCAGATACACCCAGCCTATCACTATTGAAGAAGAGGAGCTGTAGATGGGCCGTACCACAGGAATGACCCTGGGATTGCCGCTTTTGGACAGCGGGTTATCAAGGGGACCAGCCCACTTTAGAGTATGCGATGTTACAAACTCATCAAAAAAGTCTGTATTCATGATCGTGAGGGGGCCGTTTACCGCGCCCTGCGCCGTTCCGCTGGATATGGACTGAAGGTAGCGCGATCCGTCGGGCGTTGAGATAAGGACTCTGTCCACATAGTTCCTGGCACCGATTATGTTAAATTCGTTATTCAAGTGATTCCAGGCAGATAAGGAGAGCTTTTTGCCTGAGTGGGAATCCTTGGAATACGCAGATTCCACGGTACTCAGGTAGTTGCTCAGAGTACTGTCCAGACAGATCCAGTTGGAAAAAGTAAGAACGCTGCCGATGTGTGAATCCAGCTCGTTGCCAAGGACATGTATGTTGGTGAGGGCCGACTGCTGCTGGTTCTCCTTGAGATAGCGTATAGAGAGTACATAGCTCAGGGAAGCCACGGAGAGAGCCAGGATCAGGGCAAAGCCCATGGCCCAGATTATTATCTTGTTTCTGATCGAGTGTTTCTGTTTGCGCATAAGTATAGTTTAGAGGAGGGGAAAGATAAAGAAAATACATTTTTATTAAAAAAAATTGCATTATTTTGCAAGAAGGATTAAAAGAATGTACATTCTTATTCGGATTAACGAATTATAAAATAAATGTAAACAAACGATAAAGCCGCATTGCGGCAAATAAAAGGGAGGTTTATATGAAAAAGAGAATCTTAAGTTCTATTCTCGCTATGGCAATGGTTGTAAGCAGCATCACAGCATGCGGAAGTGCAGCGCAGCAGGCACCTGCGGCAGAAGCACCTGCAGCAGAGGCACCCGCAGCAGAGGCGCCCGCGGCAGAAGCACCTGCGGCAGAACCTGCAGCAGAGGCACCTGCAGCTGAGGAGGCTACAGATGAGCCTGTGAATCTTAAATGGGCTCTGTGGGATGTTTCAAGTACAGTTTACTATCAGCCGCTGATTGATGCGTATACAGCAGCACACCCCAATGTTTCAATCGAGATGGTTGACCTTGGATCAACAGACTACAGCACAGTACTCGGAACACAGCTTTCAGGATCGGGTTCAGACTTTGATGTTGTTACCATTAAGGATGTTCCCGGATATGTTTCACTTGTAAACAAGGGAGTTCTTGAGCCCCTCAACGATCGCATCGCTGCTGACGGCGTTGATCTTTCTCTTTACAACGGAGTTACTGATCAGGTAACAATTGACGGTAATCTCTATGAGCTGCCTTTCCGCTCAGACATCTGGGTTCTCTACTACAATAAGGACATCTTTGACAAGGCAGGCGTAGACTATCCTACAAACGACATGACCTGGGAAGAGTACGACAAGCTTGCAAGAAGCGTAACAGATACAACACCCGGCGCAGAAATTTACGGATCACACTATCACACCTGGAGATCAACGATCCAGCTTGACGGTATCCTGGATGGCAAGAACACAATAGTTGGCGGCAACTATGAGTTCACAAAGCCCTACTACGAGATGGTTCTCGGACAGCAGAAGGACGGTGTCTGCATGGACTATGCAACACTTAAGACACAGGGGCTTCACTACTCAGCAGCTTTTGCTCAGGGCAATGTAGCTACAATGAACATGGGATCATGGTTCATCGCAACTCTTATCCAGAAGATCAAGGACGGCGAGTACACAGACTGCACCAACTGGGGAATTGTTAAGTATCCTCATGCAGAAGGCGTAGAAGCAGGTTCAACACTTTCAACGATCACAGCTCTTGCAGTTCCCACATCAGCTCCCAATAAGGATGCAGCATGGGATTTCGTTAAGTTCGTAAGTGGTGCTGAAGGCGCAGAGGTTATGGCTTCCACAGGTAACATCCCTGCAATGACCAACGAGAAGATCGTTGACCTCATCGCATCAATGGACGGCTTCCCTACAGATGAAGCTTCCAAGGAGGCTCTTGTAACAAGCCACACTTATCTTGAGATGCCTGCAAACGACAAGTCATCTGAGATCGAGACAGTTCTCAACGAGCAGCATGACCTCATCATGAACGAGGAAGTGAGCGTTGACGATGGAATAGCAGCAATGAACGAAGGTGTTCAGGCAATTCTGGCACAGTGATAAATTAAAAACAGATACCATGAGTCAGTGGGGACGTTACAGATTGACTCGTTGCATGCAATGAGCCGGTTTGTAATGTCCCCACTGACACATAAAATGAGGATTTATAACATGGCAGCAGAGCTTACAGCGATGGAAAGGAATATGAAGAGAAGACAGAGAAAAAGAGACCTTGTGGCATATTCTTTTATCGCACCCAACTTTATAGGGTTTGCAGTCTTTACACTGGGACCCATAGTGCTTGCCCTTCTCATGTCTTTTGCCGAGTGGGATGGCAGCAATCAGATGAAGTTCGTGGGACTTCAGAACTTTATAAATATCTTTGGGGACGACAGATTCATGGCGTCACTGAAGAATACAGTTGTTTACAGCATCTTCACGGTGCCTGTCACTCTGGTCATGGCACTGGGACTTGCAATTTTATTAAACCAGCCAATAAAAGGAAGAGATCTGTTCAGGACTGTGGCTTTCTTTCCCTACGTTGCCTCCCTCGTTGCGGTGGCAGCAGTGTGGAACATGCTCTTTACCCCGGCTAAAGGCGGTATCGTAAATCAGATCCTGATGAATGTGTTTCACGCAGCGCCCCTTAAGTGGGCTGCTTCATCGAGCACGGTAATGCTGACAATTATCATGTTCTCTGTCTGGAAGAACATGGGTTATTATATGGTGATCTATCTTGCGGGACTTCAGGGAATAAGCGAGGATCTGTATGAAGCGGCATCCCTGGACGGAGCCAATTCCTGGCAAAAGTTTATACATATCACTGTTCCGCAGCTTAAGCCCACCACTTTTTTTGTAACTATCATGCTGACTATCAACTGCTTTAAGGTGTACGACATCGTGTACATGCTGGCAGGCGGATCAAACGGCGTCGTAAATAAGAGCGCTATGGTACTTGTATACTACATCTATGAGGAAGCTTTCAGGAACTGGAAGCTGGGACAGGCATCAGCTTCTGCCCTGGTACTCTTTGCCATTGTGCTTGTTGTGACACTCATCCAGTTCAGGGGTGAGAAGAACTACGCTAACGACTGATTGGGAGGAGTAAGAAGTGAAAAGCAAAAAAGCTAACAGAATCATAGGACGGGTCATAGTCTATGTGCTGCTCATCCTCCTGGCACTTTTGATGCTGGTACCTTTCGTGTGGATGATCTCAGCATCACTTAAGTTTAACAAAGACGTATTCGTAATTCCTTTTGAGTGGATCCCCAAAGAACCGAGATGGCAGAACTATATAGATATATGGACCAAGATACCGCTTGCAAAGTTCACGCTTAACACAGCAAAGCTCACACTTATCGTAACATGTCTTCAGCTCATCACATCGAGTTTTGCGGCCTATGCCTTTGCAAAGCTTGAGTTTAAGGGCAGGAACTTCCTGTTCCTGGCCTATGTTGCGACAATTGCGGTACCCTGGCAGGTATACATGGTTCCCCAGTTCATGTTCATGAGAAGCCTCCACCTTGCGGATACACACCTTGCGATCATCATCCTTCAGGCTTTCTCGGCGTTTGGAGTGTTCCTCATGAGGCAGTTCTATGAGGGAATCCCGGATTCACTTTGCGAAGCGGCCAGGATCGACGGAATGACGGAGTACGGCATCTATGCCAAGATCATGCTGCCTCTGTCCAAGCCCGCACTTTCAACGCTGATCATCTTTACCTTTGTAAATACCTGGAACGATTTCCTGGGCCCCCTTATCTACCTGACAACCGAGTCCAAGAAGACACTTCAGATAGGACTCAAGATGTTCATTTCACAGTACTCAGCAGAATACGGTCTTATCATGGCGGCTTCTGTGCTATCATTAATACCGGTATTTATTGTATTTATCTCGCTTCAGAAGTACTTTGTTGCAGGAATAACAACGGGAGCTGTCAAAGGATAACAAATGGCAAGAACAACGGTAAGCGATCATGTAAAAGATATCAGGGAGGTCTTTTCTTTTAAAAGATATCCTGACATCTCACATAGACAGGAGTGGGAAGGACTCTCTTCCCATCTGAAAAAAGACATCATAGAGGCTGGAGAAGAGGCGCAGAAGGCGCCTTGGACCCAGCTTCTTATCTCTGATTTTA